>DATHUN010000072.1:0-3665 GCA_035462205.1 Anaerolineales bacterium | reverse complement strand
AGGAATGGAATATTTATGCCTTCCTTACAGTCTTATTTCTGCCTATTACATGGATTTTTTCCATCACGCCGCTACTGCCAAATATATTGTTACTACTTCAAGATAAAAGGTGGATCGTCCGGGTATTAGCAATTTGTGCTCTCATTCCACCAATTCTTGTGCCTCCGTGGGGAACCCAGTCGACTGTTGGTCTGTTTGGATTCTTTCTTCTGGCAGGCACAGCCTTTGTACTGGCACAATCAGAGCTGACATGGTCACAGCAACTTGCGAATGCAGCCAGCGAGTAAATCGCCTCAATAAAGGCATTAAGAAATCATTTCTAGTGTTTGGCATGTAACTCCTTCGCTCTTCATTACGAAAGCAGGAAATCAAATCATGCAGCGCGTGCACTGCAACCACGCTTCGAGGGTGGTGGAGTTAATCAAACTGGAGATGCAAATTTCTCCAACTTTCCCTGAGAAATACCGCGACTCATTAGTTCGCTCGGTGAGCTTTGTAAAGTAAAAACATCTCGAAAAGCCACCCCAAATCCATATTACAACTCTGGTTATGAATCCTCAGCCCATTAATTAGTGGATTGAATTTGTGACATAAATAAGAAGTCCTTCCATAAATCGGGAGGACTTTTCACTTTGAGAGTTTTTCAACTATTCTTCCGTAATTGTGATCGACTCGATCTTGTCGCCTTCAAATGTTGGATTTTGATCGGGATCACGTCGTGTGATCGCGTTGACCACATCCATACCCTCGATCACTTGACCAAATATGGTATAGCCACCGTTGAGCTGGGGGGTCGGAACAAAGGTAATGAAAAATTGACTGCCGTTCGTTGGCGTCCTTGCACCTTCATTCGCCATGGCGACTACACCAGGTTTATCAAATACCAAATCATTTGGCTCGTACTCGAACTGGTAGCCTGGACCACCCGCACCGGTTCCGGTAGGGTCGCCGCCCTGCGCCATGAATCCTTCCAAAACACGATGAAAGGTCACTCCATTATAAAAACCATCCTGTGCCAGGAAGACAAAACTATTCACTGTTTTGGGCGCTTTATCAGGAAAAAGTTGAATTTTGAATTCACCGCCCTTCGCCAGCTTAACAGTGGCAAAATATTTCTTGTTCACATCGATGGTCATCGGTGGATATTCACCGTATTGCTTGGCCGGAGATGCCGTGCTCGCTGATTGTTCTGGCGCGTTCGCGCCTCGACTTGATAACACCATCCATAAAATACCAATGATGATCAATGCTCCGATCACGCCACCGACGATCTGAATCGTTCGTTCGGTCTGCCTTTTGCGCAGCATAGATTGTCGTTCTTCTATTTTCTTTCTATTCGCCATATGTCCTCCTCGACGTCATTTCGTATTTGCGTTGTAGGTTTCTAAAAGGTCTTTTGCCGCGGCAAGATTTTCCTTCGCCACATAAATTTTAACGGGGGCAAACGTGGGTGTGAATAAGTCAGAGAGGGATTGCTGGATGAGAACAACATCGATCCCCTCGGCCCTGAGGAAATTCTCAATGATATCGGCCTCCCAACGGCCAAGGACCTCCACCAGCAACGCATACTTAAGATCCTCCATGGGTTCCTACTTTCTTGGTCAATTCGCGCACACGCGCAAAATTTCTTCTATAGAGTGGCCTGCGCCGCATCAACCATCCGGCCAAAGAGGGTCTGCCGACAAGCGGCGCTTCTAAAACCAGTAAATACTCACTAATTTGGAGTGATTTCTTTTGAATTCTAGCATAGTCAAAGAGAATATAATCACGAACATGTCTGCAGCATACTTTCGGAAACAAATCTTTCTTCCGCAGGATCATGGTTCCTGGGTGTTCATTTTGAGTCCGTTGCTCGTCGGCCTGTTTGCAGGAAAACATATCCGCCCGGGTTCGATCTTTTTCATGATTGCCGCGGTTGCGGTGTTCCTTGTACGCCAGCCGATCACGATGGCAGTGAAAGCGTATTCCGGACGCCGCGCCCAATCGGATTTACCGGCAGTGCGCCTCTGGATATTAGTATACGGTATCATTATCTTGCTGGCATTGATCGGTTTAGTCCGCGCAGGCTTTCTGTATATTCTTTTTCTCGCGGTTCCCGGTGCGCCCGTGTTCGCATGGCATTTGTGGCTGGTGAGTAAGCGCGAAGAACGCAGGCAAGTCAATGTGGAGATCCTTGCCACAGGAGTGCTGGCACTCGCCGCCCCGGCTGCCTACTGGATTGGGAACGGCCGCTATGATCCGCTCGGCTGGTGGCTGTGGACGCTGGCCTGGTTCCAGAATGCGGCAAGTATCGTCTATGCTTATTTGCGGCTCGAGCAACGGGAGTGGAAAGAGGTCCCAGCACGGAGCGTACTCTGGAGAGCGGGCTCGCGTGCCTTTGCGTACACGACGTTTAATCTGGCGGTCGCACTAGGACTTGGCGTAGCTGCCGTTTTACCGCGATTTATCTTCCTGCCGTACTTGGCGCAATGGCTTGAGACATTGTGGGGAATTTTCCATCCTGCGGTCAAGTGGAGGCCGGCGCGAATTGGGATCCGGCAACTGATTGTAAGTATCCTGTGGACGATTCTGTTTATCACCATATGGAGGCTCTGATCCACGAATTGAAACGGGAAATGCTCAGCGAAGGGCACGCGAGAACTATCATTTAGATATTTTCACAACATAAACCGTTATACTGGACTGCGTTCGCAAAAGGAGTGAGAGGATGAATTTTGATTTGACCGATGAACAAAAGATTTGGAAAAAGACGGTTCATGATTTTGTCGCGAAGGAAGTAGAGCCAAAGGCGCATGAAGTGGACGTGACCGGTGAATTTAACTGGACCGCCACACGCAAGATGGGGACTCTTGGCTTACTAGGACTCAACATTCCGGAAGAATACGGCGGCGCAGGCGTGGACGCCATCAGCGCCGCGATTGCCCTCGAGGAAATCGGTTGGGGATGTGGATCCACGGCGCTGGCGATTGCGGCACACAACGGATTGGGTACCTCACCCATCGTCGCATTTGGCAGCGAAGAACTGAAACAAAAATGGCTTCCGCTGGTCGCAAGCGGCCAAAATAGTTTGGGGGCTCTCGCTCTCACGGAACCGGGCGCGGGTTCCGATTTACAAGGCGGAGTCACTACCCGGGCCGTGAAAGATGGTGATGAGTGGGTCATCAACGGTGCCAAAATGTGGTGCACCAACGCTTCAATCGCGGAATACATCATCACCCTCGTACGAACAGACTCCAAAGGAGGATCACGCTCGTTGAGTCAGATCCTTGTGCCTACGAATGCGCCCGGGCTGAAGATTGGTGCTGCTGAAAAGAAGATGGGACTGCACGGCTCCCCCACCCATGCCGTCACGTATGAAGATGTGCGGGTGCCACTTGGAAATTTGATTGGCGAGGAGGGTAAAGGGTTGCAGCAAACCCTCGCCACACTCGATGGCGGACGAATTGGGATTGGAGCAATCTCCATCGGCTTAGCACAGGCCGCCTTCGAGCATGCTGTCAGCTACGCCCGCGAACGACACGCATTCGGCAAACCCATTGCCGAGCAACAGGCGATCCAGTGGATGCTTGCGGATGCAGCGACGGAGCTCGAAGCCGCCCGCACGTTGCTCTACAAAGCAGCCTGGCTCAAAGAGCAAGGACGCAACTACAACAAGGAAGCTGCCA
>DATHUN010000071.1:0-1952 GCA_035462205.1 Anaerolineales bacterium | reverse complement strand
AACCGGTGTGAGCGTGGAAAATATTAATTGTTATGTGCTTGGCGGACACGGTGATGAGATGGTTCCGCTCACGCGCCATTCCAATATCGCAGGAATCCCGTTAAGAGAATATCTCCCCGCTGACAAGCTCGAGGCGATCGTTGCCCGCACCCGCAAGGGCGGTGGCGAGATCGTTAACCTGCTCAAAACGGGCTCGGCTTATTACGCACCGTCTGTGGCTTGTGCCCAAATGGCGGAAGCCATCCTCAAGAACAAGCACCTGATCGTCCCATGCGCAGCGTATATGAACGGCGAGTACGGTCTAAACGATATGTTCTTCGGCGTCCCGGTCATGCTCGGACGCACTGGCATCGAGAAAATTATTGAGTATAAATTCGACGATGATGAGCGAGCCATGTTCGAGAAATCGGCGGCATCGGTTCGGGAAACCCACGAAGCATTGAAGAAGCTGGTGACACTGTAAAGATACACGCGTAGATACGCACACAAGGGCACCTGTGTACGTGTTTACTTATAGACCTGTTTTTTTTCAGCAAAAACTATTCAAGGAGTTGATCATGATCCTACACGAGAAACTTTCAGCCCAATTGCCTGAATGGCGGGAACGAATTAAGACTCTTGCCAAAGATCACGGCGATGTCAAGGTTGACGATGTCACCGTCGGACAGGTGATCGGCGGAATGCGTGATATCAAATCGCTTTTGACCGATGTGTCCTTCGTCGACCCCGCCGAGGGCATTCGCTTTCGCGGCATGTCAATCCCCGAAGTGCTCAAGAAGCTTCCCAAAGCACGCGGTGGCAAAATGCCGATGGTCGGTGGCTTGTATTATCTGTTGTTGGTCGGCGAGGTTCCTACCAAAGAACAGGCGCAGGAAGTAGAAGCCGAATGGGCGAAGCGCGCTACAGTTCCGGATTATGTGTTCAAGATGCTCAAGGCCATGCCGAAAGAGACCCACCCAATGACTCTCTTCTCGCAGGCAGTCCTTGCGCTGCAGAACAACTCTGCCTTCGCTTCGAAGTATCATGAAATGAAGAAGGATCAATATTGGGAAGCCGCCCTCGAAGATAGCCTCGACCTGACTGCCAAGCTCCCGCTGATTGCTGCCTACATTTATCGCATGAAATATTTTGGCGAGACGAACAAACCGAAATATAACCCACGGCAGGATTATGGTCTGAACTTTGCGCGCATGATGAAAGTCGCAGATAAGAAGGGGTATGCGGAACTCGCTCGTCTGTATTTCATCCTGCACAGTGACCATGAATCCGGCAATGTCTCTGCGCACGCGATGCACCTCGTTGGCTCCGCACTTTCAGACCCGTACTATTCCTTTTCCGCCGCGCTGAACGGGCTTGCTGGTCCACTACATGGTTTGGCGAACCAGGAAGCGTTGGGTTGGCTGATCGATGTCAAGGACAAATTCAGCGGCGTTCCCACCCGTGATGAGCTCTACAAATTCTCCTGGGACACGCTCAGCAATGGACACGTTATCCCCGGTTATGGCCATGCTGTTCTGCGTGTCCCAGATCCGCGCTTCACTGCCCAAATGGAATTTGCCAAGAAGCGCTTCCCGAATGACGATCTGGTTCGCTTGGCGGACATGGTGTTCGACGTCGTTCCGCAGGTCCTGCGAGAGCAAGGCAAAGCCAAGAATCCCGCCCCGAACGTGGACGCGATCAGCGGCACGCTGCAATATTACTATGGCGTCCGTGATTTCGATTTCTATACTGTGTTGTTCGGCGTAGGACGCGCTCTTGGCGTGACCGCCAATTACGTGTGGGCACGTGCATTGGGAATGCCGATCGAACGCCCGAAGTCCTTGACTACTAAGATGCTCGAGGATGTAGTAGCGAAGGCGATCGAGGCCGAGCCTGTGGCACAACCCGTGTAGTCTATTTCTCTGCATAAAAACAACATCCCAAAGCTATAGCTTTGGGATGTTGTTTTTATG
>DATHUN010000070.1:0-3094 GCA_035462205.1 Anaerolineales bacterium | reverse complement strand
TGGATGTATTGCTGATCGAAACCTCGCAGGATATCCTTGAAGTCAAAGCTGCGATCATCGGCTGTCACAAGGCTATGGAGGAAACGGGAATCTATTTGCCGCTCCAGGCACAGGTCACACTCGATACGACCGGACGAATGCTGCTCGGCACCGATGTCGGTGCAGCCCTCGCCATCCTGCAAGACATGGGCATCGACGTGATCGGCCTCAACTGCTCTACCGGACCCGAACACATGCGTGAGCCGATCCGCGTCCTGGGTGAAAATTCCACGCTGCCCGTTTCATGCATCCCCAACGCCGGGTTGCCGCTCAATGTGGATGGACAGGCGGTCTATCCGCTCGAGCCTGAACCGTTTGCGAATGACCTTTATGAATTTGTGACCAAGCATAACATCTCCATTGTCGGTGGCTGTTGCGGAACCACGCCTGCGCACTTGAAATTGTTGGTCGAGAAACTCAACGCGCATCCGCATCCCGCCCGCCCGGCTCATTCGGATCCGCAGCTGGCATCCGCTATGTCAGCGATCTCCATGCGCCAGGATCCACCGCCGACGCTGCTCGGCGAGCGCTGCAACGCGCAGGGCTCGCGCAAGTTCAAGCGCCTTCTGCTCGAAGAGGATTATGATGGCATTCTGGAAATCGCCCGCGAACAAGTTGACTTTGGCGCGCACGCCCTCGACATCTCTTGTGCCGTCACCGAACGCCCCGACGAAGTGGAGCTCATGCGCAAGGTAGTCAAGAAACTGGAGATGGGCGTAGATGTTCCACTTGTTATCGACACGACCGAACTCGATGTTCTCGAAACCGCTCTGAAGACCGCCCCGGGACGATGTCTCATTAATTCGACCCACCTCGAAGCGGGTCGTACGAAGGCCGATAAAGTATTTGCGCTGGCAAAAGAGCATAACGCCGCCGTGATTGTATTGACCATCGACGAAGGCGGCATGGCAAAGACCCGCGAGAAGAAACTGGAAGTTGCAAAACGAATTTACGATATCGCCGTCAACGATCATGGTCTCAAGCCAGAGGCATTAGTCTTCGATACCTTGACGTTTACTCTCGCCACAGGCGACGAAGAATTTGCCAACTCCGCGATCGAAACCATCGAAGGGATTCGACTGATCAAACAAAATCTGCCAGGTGTGATGGCCTCTCTGGGCGTTAGCAATCTATCGTTTGGTCTTGCTCCCCAAGCACGTCCTGTTTTGAACTCGGTCATGTTGTATCACTGCATACAAGCTGGCTTGGATATGGCGATTGTGAATCCGGCGCACGTTACGGCTTATCCTGATATCCCGCAAGAAGAGAAAGATCTTGCCGAAGATTTGATCTTCAACCGCCGCGCGGATGCATTGCAGCGATACATTGAATATTATGAAAAGGTCACGCCTACCTCCGAATCAGCATTAGCGGATCCCACGGAAGGCATGACGCCCGAACAGCGCCTGCACTGGAAGATCGTCCACCGCCACAAGGAAGGTGTCGAAGCGGATATTGATGAGATCATCAACCGTGCGGATGGGCAGCCGCCCGTCCGTACAAAGCATGAAATTGCCGTTCACACCCTAAATAACGTGCTCCTGCCCGCCATGAAAGAAGTCGGTGACAAATTCGGCGCGGGTGAATTGATTCTGCCATTCGTGCTGCAATCGGCAGAAGCCATGAAAAAAACCGTCGCTCATCTCGAAAATTATCTCGAGAAGATGGAAGGCGTCACCAAAGGTACAGTTGTGATTGCAACCGTCTACGGCGATGTACATGACATCGGCAAGAACCTGGTCAAAACAATTCTCGCCAACAACGGCTACACCGTTATTGATCTTGGCAAGCAAGTGCCTGCAGAAACAATCATCACGAAAGCGGTTGACGTCCACGCGACCGCCATTGGCTTATCCGCGTTGCTGGTGTCTACATCCAAGCAGATGCCGCTCATCATTAATGAACTCCACCGTCGCGGGCATCAAATCCCGGTACTGATCGGCGGCGCGGCGATTAACCGTCGCTTCGGACGGCGCATCCTGCAAACCGAAAACGGAGACTTCTACGGTCCAGGGGTCTTTTATTGCAAGGATGCGTTTGAGGGACTCGAAACCATGGATACCCTCATCAATGATGAGAAACGTCCTGAGCTCATCGCAAAGACCATTCGAGAATCCGAGATGGAATTGGGACGTTCGAATGTCAAAGCACATGAGCCTTCAAAGGGTCAACATTCCAATATCCAGCCTGCGCCTTTAACCCTTCCTCCCTCAAAATTTGGCATGCGTGTTGTGAGAAACATGCCACTTGAGATTGTTCTGACGCACTTGAATATCAATGAACTTTATCGTCTCTCGTGGGGCGCGAAAAATACCCACGGTGAGGAATGGGAAAAATTAAAAGCGGAATTCGATGCGCGACTCGCTAAGATGAAGCGTGAAGCTCTGCGTGAGAAATGGCTCAATCCGCAAGGTGTGTATGGCTTGTTCCCATGCCAGTCCGAAGGCGATAATCTCATCATTTACAACCCGGAGAACTTCGATCAAGTCCTGACGCGTTTCGCCTTCCCACGCCAGCCATATGATGAGCATCTGGCGCTTTCCGATTACTTTGCATCCGTGGACTCCGGTCAGATCGACGTGGTTGCCTTCCAAGTCGTCACCGTCGGTCAGGAAGCCACGGAACGCTTCGAGAGGTTGCAAGCCGCCAATAATTACACGGAAGCCTATTTCACGCACGGTCTCGGCGTTCAGACTGCCGAAGCAACCGCAGATTATTTGCACGAACATATCCGCCGGGAAATGGGCATTCCTGAAAATCAGGGTAAGCGCTATTCCTGGGGCTATCCCGCCATCCCGGAACTGGAAGATCACAGGAAGATCTTTGAATTGTTGCCTGCCGTTGTTACGGAGCTCGGTATGACTCTCAGCCCGGCATATCAGTTGATTCCTGAACAGTCCACGGCGGCGATCATTGTTCACCATCCGCGGGCGAAATATTACAGTGTAGGCGAATCAAGAGTGGAACAATTAATGAGGTAGAGCCTGATACTCGGCACATTCAATCATGGAATCTGAGCTACGTAGCATAGAACTAAAACGCAACTATCGCAACT
>DATHUN010000069.1:0-2668 GCA_035462205.1 Anaerolineales bacterium | reverse complement strand
AAAGATGTGGTTTGGCACCTTTCAGATGCTGCCAGCATCGAATGGTGCTCTCCACTGGTTGATTTTTATGATAATTATCTAGTATATTGACAAACGATTTCCGGGCTGTTATACTGCCGGACTATGAAAAGCACGAAAGAGAAAATTCTCCAAACCCTGCTCCGCAAGCCGAAGATTACAATCAATGAGCTGGCTGAGGCGGTGGGTATTAACGCCATCTCGGTTCGGCATCACCTGACCAACCTGCAAATGGAAGGTCTTATCGCGGCGGATGAAGAACGTCACGGTGTGGGACGCCCGCGCCTTGTGTATTCGCTCACCGAGGACGGGATGGAGAGATTTCCCACGAAATATTTGCGTCTTACTACCCGTCTATTGGCGCAGATGAAAGAGACGATGCCCGCCCCTGTGATCAGCCAACTGTTTCATCAGATTGCAGAGGACCTGGCGAGTGAGTATGCCAGTCAGATCAAAGGCATGAGCATGGAAGAGCGGTTGGAGTTTTTGAAGGAACTATTGGCACAGGAAGGCTTCACGGTGGAATGGGAAAAGAAGGGCAACGATTATCAGATCCATGAGATCTCGTGCCCCTACTATCAGATTGGCATAGCGCATCCTGAAGTCTGTACCGTTGACCAAACATTGATTTCGAAAATGCTCGCCCTGCCTGCCAATAAGGTTCAGTGTATTCTTGATGGCGGGGCTCACTGCACTTATGTTGTTCATCCGGTGGCGGCCAGAAACTAAACTGGACAATAAATTCACCTATTTATGAGGAAATATGACCGAAGAAACAGTTAATGAAATCAGGTGGACCATCCACGATACGCATCCTGATAAAGTGCAACCTGCACGTGAGAAATTAGCAGAAGTAGTAGACCCCGAAATTGGAATGAATATCATTCAGCTGGGGCTAATTCGCGACGTCACGATTGAGAATGATATTGCCCGCTTGAAGATGATTCTGACGACCCCATTTTGTCCCTACGGACCGGCGATGATCGAGATGACTAAAGCCAAAGCTGTGGAGGGCCTCAATATGCCTGTCACTATTGAGATGGGCATGGAAATGTGGGACTTCTCGATGATGGAGGATCCTTCCGCTCTGGATTGGGGCATGTACGCATAAATAATCGTATACCAACGAGAATAAAAGCCCAGCGCGTCGCTGGGCTTTTTCTATCCTATGACAATGTTGCTTTTGATTCTTCGGGCTCGCTTTTTTCGAACTCTGAACAGCCGGTTAAAGAACATGGCTAACAGCAATCCAGCAAGTGAACCTGAGGCTACATCACCGGGATAGTGATCCCCAAGGTAGACCCGCGAAAAACCTACCAAACCGGCAATAAAATAACGCAGCAAACCTAATTTCGGAAATTTGTTATTCAGCAGCCAGGCACCTGCAAATGCTCCTGCGGCATGGCCAGAGGGAAAAGACCAGCTCCCTGGCTTCTTGCCAATCACAATTGCCTGGATGATGGTAATAAAAGGACGTCGCCGCTTGAAGTATGGCTTGATGACAAGTTCTACAAGAGTGCTGGTAATGAGCAGCGGAAGGACAGCCTCCCGGATAATGCTTTTGGCATTTTTTCGATGGCGAAGCACTTCCATCGCCATCTCTGCATACCAAACTGTGACAGCTTGGTAGATCAATGTGAGCCCATAGAAAAAACCGTTCAGCAGGCGCGTGTGAGGTAGATGATTGATCGCAAGAAAGATGTTTGCATCTAAGGCATCCAAAGGTCTGAGGCGCTTAAGAACGGCCTTCTGAAGATACTCCCGCTCCTGAGCATTGGTCACCGTGGGAGCAGCACCCTGCTGTTCAGGGTTGATGACTTCCTGCACGGCTTCGGATACCGCTTCCTGTTCCCGTCCTTCTGCCGTAGCCAGGACCTTGGCAGTTTCCTTGAGGACCTTTTCAGTCTTCTTGCTTTCGGGGGCGGTTTCGGCAGCCGCTTCCACTTTTTGGGCAGCCTGTGCCGGAGTCGCAATCGGCGGTTGTGTTTGCTTGACTTCAGTGGCAGTTTTATCCGCGGCGGCAGTCTGTAGCTTATCGATAACCTCGTCCGCCTTCTCCTGCGAATCTACCTTCGAGATCGCTTCTTTCAGGGCCTGCCCGACGGGCTTGGCTTGTTCCTTTTCTTCCGGAGTTGGCATCTTCCATGGGGCAACCGGCGTGTCTCCCAGCTTTTGCTCGGGCGGATCTTTTGGTTTTTCCTTTTCATCTTTGTCTTTTGAAGTGGCCATAATTTTGTCCTCGCCTGTTTAACGAAGAAAATGGCAATTTGCATCGCATTGCCGCCCCTCAAATTGAGACATCCATCGAAGCTGCGAGTAAATCTGTCGCGGAAGGTTTATGTCGGCGGCAGAGCTTTGTATGACGGTTTTTTCATTTTTGCTCTCACATTCTCGATGCGGCAGTGCAGTTGTTCTTTGGGCATGTGGAGAACTATACCCTCGTAACCTTGATGATGCTGTTGTTTATGTTTGCCGGGATGCAATATTTGAAAGGCGCGACTCATCTGTCTCTTGCGGGCTTGCTGGCCGCCGTTGCCGTCGCAGCACACCCGCTGACAAGTTTTCTTCTACCGGCGCTGATCAGTCTCCCATTCATCAGGATACCGCGCGAACCGTGGAGGAACATCTTTGCGGCCGTACTACCCGGCCT
>DATHUN010000068.1:0-12713 GCA_035462205.1 Anaerolineales bacterium | reverse complement strand
CGCGGAACAAGGACATTCATCCCACGCACCAAATTGATAATACCTGCCATCAGCGAACCCGAATGCCAGATACCTTCCAGGCGGTGCCCACGGGTGCGGATGATCACCGGCGCAGCCTGTCCGCCGGCGGTACGCCAGTGCAATGTGGCGAGGTCGTCAGACATGATCTGCAAGGCATACAGCAAATAATCGAGATACTGGATTTCGCAAATAGGACGTAGTCCGCGCATTGCCATGCCGATTGCCTGGCCCAAAATTGTCACTTCACGGATGCCGGTATCGATCACGCGCAGAGCACCGTATTTTTCCTGCATGCCCTTGAAGCCCTGGTTCACGTCACCCAGGAAGCCCACGTCTTCGCCGAACCCGATCACGCGTGGGTCGCGATCGAGAATGGAATCGAAAGCAGCATTGACCACTTCAAAGCCCATCACGGTCGGCGATGAAATCGAGTAAGCAGGCTTCACTTCTTTAATTGCAAGCGCCTTGCCGCTCTGCAGATGCGAGCCATAGCGCTCCTTGTTGATCTCGTCCTGCTCATTCTTCCATTGGACTAAAACCTGCTTGGATGGATGGGCTTCGTCGTGCAGCACTCGCAGCGCCTCATGTGCAGCACTATGGATATCCCGCCTCAGCGGCATGGGAAGAGCCGCCAGCCGATTCTTGATTTTTTCCAACTCGGAGGCATGCTTCGAACTACCGGCGATCTCATCCAACATGTCCATGACCTGGCCACGTTCGTCCAAAATGGGAGCGAGATAACTCTCCCAGGCAAGTTTGCGGATTCCCTCCACAGCGGCATAATCGTCTTTTTCCAGGGCGACCAGCTCCGGTTCTGTGGCGATCCGTTGTTCGATCATCCACTCGCGCATCTTGCGGATACAGTCATACTCTTCCTCCCACTTCAGTCGCTCGGCAGATTTATAGCGCTCGTGCGAGCCGCTCGTGCTGTGACCCTGCGGCTGTGTCAGATCGATGACGTGAACCAGCGCCGGAACATGATAGTGACGCGCCAACTCGGCAGCATTCTGAAACGTTTCGAGCAAGGCGGGATAGTCCCAGCCGCGTACTTGATAAAGCTCATAGCCTCGTGGACAATCATCTTGTGGGCATCGCTCACGTTGAAAGCCTTGCAAGATCTCGTAAATATTTTCCTTGACCATCTGGAATTGGTTCGGGACCGAAATTCCATAGCCATCGTCATACACAGTAATCACCGCTGGCGCTTGCAACACGCCAATGGCATTGACCGCCTCCCAGAACATTCCCTCGGCCGTAGACGCATTGCCGATGCTCGCAAACATGACTTCGTTGCCGTTCTTCGAGAATTGTGTATAGTCTTTGAGCTCCGGCAGCCCGCGATACAAGACGGACGCGTATGCCAATCCTACGGCGCGCGGCATTTGTGCACCCGTCGGAGAAACATCTGCCGAGGTGTTATAGGACTCGGTTTGATTCTTCCATGAACCATCAGGGTTGATGTAGCGACTTGCAAAATGCGCGTTCATCGAACGCCCGCCGGTATTCGATTCGTGATTTACATCTGCATGAGCGTAGAGCTGCGCAAAAAATTCCTGGACGTTCATTACCCCTAACATGAACATCCAGGTCTGGTCACGATAATATCCTGAGCGCCAATCCCCCTTTTGAAAAGCACGCGCAATGGCGATATTGGCAAGCTCTTTGCCATCGCCGAAAATCCCGAATTTTGCCTTGCCACTTAAAACTTCACGTCTACCGATAAGACTCGCCTGCCGGCTTTGATACGCCAGGCGATAATCATTGATGATCTCTTCTTTATCGAGGGGAAGTGCCACAGTACCCTTGGTCTTGGGCATGTATTTCTCTCTCCTGAATTTAGGTATGTGAGATTATAACAAATGCCTTGATGCGGTAGAGGCGACCATCCCAGTCACCTGCTATAAAGGCGATTTGGTCCCTGGAGTTCTTACAGTGACGAGAGCTATACCAATGTGTTTAACGTAGTTTCTCACCTCTCATTCTACAAGCAGAGCATATTTTGGTGGATTCCCTTGTTTTTATCATTGTAAAGAACCTTTGCATGGATTATAAATTGCCGATGACCTTCCAAACCGTTCAAAATCAAATTCCGCCCGATACGATCGATCTCGGTCTCGGGGACCCAAATTCATCGCTCTTTCCAGTGGATGTTCTGCGCCGCGCAGCCGAGGAACGATTCAAACAAGGCGACGCCTCATTCCTGCAGTACGGTGTCGAACAGGGCGACGGCTATTTCCGTCTTGCGCTCGCCGAATTCTTGAGTCGAAATTACTCGTTGCCGGTGGTCGCCGACACGATTTTCGTCACGGCGGGCGTGTCGTCCGCTTTAGATCTGCTGTGTACGCTCTTCACGCAAGCCGGCGATACGATCTTTGTGGAGGAGCCAACATATTTCCTGGCACCCAAAATTTTTGCCGACCATAAACTGCATATTGTTCCCATTCCCATGGACGAAAACGGATTGAACATCGACGCGCTTGAAGAAAAGCTGATCAAACACAAACCAAAGTTTCTCTACACAATTCCCATCCATCATAACCCCAGTGGAACTACGCTGTCGGAGTCCCGTCGTGCTCGTCTCATCGAGCTGGCTGAGCAGTACGATTTCCTCATCCTTGCCGATGAGGTGTACCAACTGCTCAGCTATGAGGACAATCCCCCAAAACCATTTGCGGCGCACATTGATATTGAAAATGTCATCTCGCTTGGATCATTCTCGAAAATTCTAGCACCGGGACTGCGCTTAGGATGGATTCAAGCCCATCCTCAGAAAATCCAGCGCCTCGTCACAAGCGGATTGCTCGATAGTGGCGGCGGGATGAATCCGTTTACATCTGCTATCGTTCGGGGCGCGATCGAATCGGGGGATCTTGATAGACACGTTGGCGGGTTGATTGAAATCTATCGCTCGCGCTTAAAAAACATGAATGCCCTCCTACGAGAGCATCTGCCAAATGTTGCGTATACTGTTCCTGCGGGTGGATATTTCTTTTGGCTGCGTCTGCCAGGGCACATCAATGCGGTAGAACTGCGCCAACAAGTCAAGTCATTGAAGATCGACATACGACCCGGAACATTATTCTCCAACGAAAATGGGTTACAAAATTTTGTGCGGTTATGTTTTGCGCATTATGACGAGGCACAGGCCGAATTAGGGATTTTGCGGCTGAAAGAATGCTTGGAAACAATCTAAAAAATCATTGCAGTTTTATATTCTGCGAGTCGAATTTCGATTTTGTCATCGTCCTAATCTGTTGCCGCTTCTACAATCTCCGTTTCGGGCTTATGCGCCTGCACCCTGAATAACTTGAATGCCCATTGCACGGAGGGACCGATCAGCAAGGCGAAGATCACGGTTCCAAATCCCAGTGGGCCGCCGAGAATCCACCCTACGGCGACGACAATGATCTCGATCATGGCACGGCCCAAGCGCAAGCTCAAATTCGTAGTGCGATGGACTGCCAGCATCAAGCTATCGCGCGGACCCGCGCCCGCGTCTACGCCAATATAGATGGCGCTCGCAATTCCCATCGTGAACACCGCGCTGAGCAACATTCCTAGCTGCAGCAGAAGATTGTTCTCGATAGAAGGTATCATTCCCAGGAACAGATCCTCCCATAAGCCGATAAATAAAATATTGCCGAGCGTTCCCCAGCCGACTTTCTCCCGCAATGCAAGGGCAACCAGCAAGACAGCAAAACCGACGATAATGCTCATGCGACCAGGTGTGATTCCTGTCAGCTTGGAGATCGCCACCTCGAGCAACGCCCAGGGGCTCGTCCCAAGGTTGGAGCGGATCATCGTCGCAATGGCAAGCCCAAAGAGGGCGAATCCGATTTGGATGACGAGAAAGTCCCGCAGGAACGTATTCCAACGAACAGGTTTTAGCATTGTTCTCCTTATATCGCGCTGAGCGGAGCCGTAGGCGTACACGAAGCGCACATCATATCACCTATGATACACTCGCACCATGCCAGAGATATTGGAAGCACAGCGTGAGCAATTCACGATTAGTACCGATCCGGCGCGGCTCGACATGGACACCATTTGCGAATTTCTCAAACGCTCCTACTGGGCAAATACGCGCCCGCGCGAGCGGACAGAACGCGCTATTCAGAATTCGCTGGTCTTTGGGCTTTATGAGGGTGACCGGCAAATTGGCATGGCCAGGATTGTCAGTGATTACACTGTCTTCGCCTACTTGTGCGATGTATTCATTCACGAAGACTATCGTGGTCAGGGGCTTGGCAAATGGCTGATGCAAACCGTCCTGGATCACCCCGAGCTGAAAGACGTACGCCGCTGGGTGCTGGTCACGGATGACGCCCACGGTCTTTATAAACAATACGGCTTCACCGCCATCGAAGACCCTGAACACTGGATGCAAAAGTTTATACCCTTTCCCAAGGAGTGAGTATGCCGGCTGTCATTCTCAAAGCTGGGCGCGAAAAGAGTCTACTGCGCCGCCATCCATGGGTCTTCTCCGGCGCGATCCAGCATGTGGATGAAAACATCGCTCCCGGCGAGACCGTGGACCTGCTCTCGTTTGATGGACAGTTTCTCGCCCGCGCCGCCTACTCGCCCAGTTCCCAAATCCGTGCCCGCGTCTGGACGTTTGATGACGAGCCGGTGGATGCGGATTTTTTTCGAAAGCGAATCCGCGCGGCAATCCAATCCCGCGATGTTTGGGGCTTGCGGCGCGAGACGGATTCGTACCGCCTGATCTACGCCGAATCTGATGACCTTCCCGGTCTGATCGTCGATCGCTATGGCGATGTGCTTGTCCTGCAATCGCTAACGACCGGCTCGGAGTTCTGGAAGGAAACCTTTGCCGATATCCTCCTGGAAGAAACGGGACTCTCGACTCTCTTTGAACGATCGGATGCAGATGTACGCGGCCTCGAAGGCCTCGAACCGCAGGTCGGGCTGCTGCGCGACAATATTCCTCAACTTTCGCGCAATATTCCACGCGGACCCATTACCATTCACGAGCACAATCTTTTATTCAATGTAAACTTCGCCGGTGGACATAAGACCGGCTTTTATCTAGACCAGCGCAGGAACCGTCTGCGGGTACGTGCGCTGGCAAAAGATCTGGACGTACTCGATTGTTTTTGCTATACGGGCGGGTTCACCGTTAACGCCCTTTCGGGCGGAGCAAAATCTGTCCTTTCCGTGGATTCCTCTGCCGATGCTTTGGCATTGTGCCAAGAAAATATAGCCCTCAATCAGTTGTCGCCCGACCGCCATTCGGTGCTCGAAGGCGATGTGTTCCACCTGCTACGCAAATTCCGCGATGAGGGCCGCTCCTTCGACATGATCATCCTGGATCCGCCGAAATTTGCGCCTACGGCGGCCCAAGCTGAAAAAGCGGCGCGCGGCTACAAGGACATTAACCTCTTCGCCCTGAAACTATTGCGCCCGAGCGGCAGGCTGGTCACATTTTCCTGTTCAGGCGGCATCGATGCAGGATTATTCCAAAAAATCATCGCCGGAGCGGCACTGGACGCAGGTGTCGAAGCCCAAATTGTCGAGCACCTTTCCCAGGCGGTCGACCACCCCGTCGCTTTGAACTTCCCCGAAGCAGCCTATCTCAAGGGATTTATCTGTCTGCGCCGCTAAATATGATATGATTAAAATCGCCTAATCATAAAGCGATAATGTCATTGCCTCGTCGTGACGCTTTTGGCGCCGCCTCTTTGCAATGACATTTATATTTAATCAGGAGCTACCGATGAACCATTATAAGTACCTCATCATCGGGGGTGGATTGGCAGGGGATGCAGCCACGCGCGGCATACGAGAGCTCGACCCAGAGGGAACCATCGGCATGATCAGCAGTGAGCCAGATCCGCCCTATATGCGGCCCAATCTTTCTAAAGGTTTATGGAAGGGACGTCCCGTGGAAAAGATCTGGCGCAAGACCGGGGAACGGGTCACAAAAATGCATCTGGGCTGCAAAATTACGCATCTGGATCCCACCAACAAATTGGTCCGTGATGAAAGCAACGATGAATACACGTACGAAAAATTGCTGCTTGCCACAGGCGGCACGCCCAACCACCTGCCGTTCGGTGAAGGCAATATTATTTATTATCGCAACTTCCAGGATTACCAACATCTGCGCAAGTTGACAGAACAGGGCAAACGCTTTGTGGTGATCGGTGGAGGCTTTATCGGTTCTGAGCTGGCAGCGGCGTTGTCGATCGTCGGTCAAAAAGTCGTGATGATCTTCCCGGATCATGCGATCAGCGATTCCATTTTTCCGGCCGATCTGGCAGAGTTCTTGAACGAGTATTACCGTCTCAACGGTGTGGAATTGGTGACTGGCGATTCGGTCGCAAGCGTTCAAAAGGACGGAGACCGACTCATGGTCCGGACCGGAAGCGGGCGCGCCATGGAAACGGACGGCGTGGTGGCTGGTGTGGGAATCCATCCCAACCTGGAGCTGGCAAAGCAAGCGGGACTGCAGATCGATAACGGCATCGTCGTCAACGAGCAACTGCAAACCATTAATCCGGATATCTATGCTGCCGGCGACGCAGCAAACTTCTTCCATTCGGCGCTGGGTAAGCGCGTCCGTGTGGAGCATGAAGATAACGCCGTGCAAATGGGAAAGCTTGCCGGGCGCAATATGGCTGGCACTGACGATACTTATACTCATATCCCAATGTTTTACTCTGACCTATTCGAGCTTGGCTATGAGGCTGTCGGTGAGACCAGCAGCAAAATGGAAACATTTTCCGATTGGGAGGAGTTGTTCAAGAAGGGTGTGATCTACTATCTCGAGCAGGGTCGCGTGCGTGGCGTGATCCTATGGAACGTCTGGGAAAAAGTAGATGAGGCGCGCGCCCTGATGAAAGAGAAGGGTCCATTCACGGCCGGTGATTTACGAGGCAAAATTAAAGGTTAATAAAACGAGACGATCCTTTGGGATCGTCTCGTTCTTAGTCCATTCTTATTTGTCAAATCCAACAAGCCTATTTTATTCGGTCCACTGCAGGCTCATCCGGGCTTTTCTCTTTTGGCTTTACGGTAGAGCGAACGATCATGATCTTATTCAGCATATCGAACCAGAATGGCGCGCCCAGTGAAATGGCAAAGGCTGTTATGACCAATCCCAGTATCTTGGATAACCAGTAGGGTATGTAATCCCCGGGGGAGGAACTAGGAAAGACTTCCTTTCGCCAACCCAAGGGCAGACCCAGTTGTTGAATCTGTTCCAGATTTCGTTTCACTCTGCATTCTGGTGTATCCACAGTTTTGCACTCTTCCGCGGTCAGCGCAACGGTTTGCAGGGACGCTGATTGCCCAGTGGCTCCAGCTTTTGCGTACTCTGTGGCCGCTGCCACCAGGGATTGGCGCATGGTTGCATCGTAGGATATGCGCGTGGCAATATTGATCGTATCCGCATTCACGGCGATGGCTGCCAAACATGCTACCGTGAGAGTAATCTTTTGCACATGCCGCTTATACCATCCAGAAACCCGGTCCATGCCACTGTCGTACCAGTCTTCGATGTTCTTGCGGACTCTGTCCATATTATCGCCTGCATCATCGACGAGAGCATCCAGAGCACCTTTTACCTTGCTTTCCGGCATGCCAGCCAGCGCCTGCTTTAGGGAAGCAATTGAACTATCGGGAGCTTTGCTGTTGGTGAGAACGATGTTCGTTAATGCTGCTGCAAAATTTTTAGCAGGAATGTAGGACGGCAAATTTTTCTTCGTTACATCCGGCTGGTATTCGCCACGGAACAAGCTAGAAACCAAGGGATGGTTATATAAGGCTTTGGCAAGGCCTTTTCCATCACTATCATTCAATAGCTCACGGATACCCTGCTCCAGTGTTGCAGAGCGTCTCTTCAAATATCCTTCAATTGCTTCATTGATGGCTGTGCAAACCAGACTTAACAGCAAATAGAGAAATATCAAACTGATGGCAACATCGAGTATGCCTGAATTGAACATTGCAACTCCTCTCTTATCTCTGTGCGTTGTAAACCGATATTATGTATTATAGACATGCAAAATGAAAATACAATAGAGCGGAGTGATATTGTACGAATCAAGTTGTATTGCAGAGAAAACAAAACGTCGGAGAGCATGAGTCTCCGACGTTTTAGGACAATTAAGGGATGAGCAGGTTACTTTTCTTCCCCCAGGGAAGCCACCGCCCGCAACAAGCCAACAACCATCATGCCAATTTTGATACCATCACCGGTGGTGAGGGCGAGCTCATTTCCAGATTCTTCAGAGCGACGGTTAAGCAACATCGCCGCGATCAAACCGGTGGCAGCACCCGCGAACGCACCGATCACTAATGTCCGATTTCTGTTATTCATACTTGAATCTCCTCTCTGGATAGCCTGCCATTCGTGATGGCGAAAGGGCTAAATTTATTCTCTTCCGAACATCCGATTGATCGCTGCGCCGATGGCATCTAGCGAAATAACAGGCTTGGCGGCCGCATCCGCTCCGCGTTTGACATAGCTCTTAACTTTGTAGAAAAAATCCTGGGCAATGACGGTATAGCGCGGGGTAATTTTGAGAAGCTTGGCCAGCAGGTAAATCATTCCCGCCACGATCGCCAGGAAAATCAGCATCTCTAGCATAAAGGGGATCGCGATCCACATCGTGGAGATATCTGCCCAACGCTGCACATCGCCACCCCAGTTGAAAGTGGCGATATTGATCAGAACGATCAATCCGATACAGAGCACAACACTCAGAATGACTGGGAACAGGATCTTCCAGGTGAAATCCTTGCGATGCTGTCTGTAGGACTCATGAACAGGTTTGGAAAGTTGCTCTCTCATCATATTTATTGTAGCATAGGTGAGATGGCATTCCAACGGGGAGAAGTCCGATTCAGATATATTTATGGATATGTTACGGGACTCCCACCGTCACTTCGTGACACCTTCGCGAAGCATACCTTTAGGTACCCCAAATTCCACCAGGGATTTGAATAAATATCCCAAGTCTTCCTGTGGAATTTGGGGGAGGATAGGTGGGGAATCCTGCACAGGGCGGCTAGGCGCGCCTCGCCCAGGCACGCCAGAGCCGCCCTGGCAAGGGGGAACTGGACTTGACCGATTATTAATTTTGATCAAACCCTAACGGTCTTAAAGACCGTTAGGGTTTATTAACATTATCGTCGATTGCGCAAGAACGTTGGGATGTCGAGGTCGTCCTTATTGACGGGGGGCAAAGACTCATGCCTCGCCTCACCTGACTGAACGTCTGCGCTCACACTGATCGATTCCGTCGGCCGCATGTAGGCAGAAGACTCCGGTCGTCTGGAATCCATGCGTGGTTGTTTTTCCAGCGCGCGCCGCGGAATGCCATTGCGTTCGAAGCCCGTCGCGATCACGGTCACGCGAATATCGTCGCCCATGTTCGGGTCGATGACCGCGCCGAAGATCAGGTTGACATCGGGGTGCGAGGTTTCGCGAATGATCGCGGCAGCCTGGTTGACCTCGAAGAGCGTCATGTTCGGTCCGCCGGTGACGTTGAAGAGGACGCCGCGTGCGCCGTCAATGGTGATGTCGAGCAGTTTGCTGGAAATCGCATCCTCCGCAGCTTTCTTTGCTCGCTCATCGCCGGAGCCTTTTCCGACCGCCATCAACGCCGCGCCACCTTCCGACATGATCGCGCGCACATCGGCAAAGTCCAGGTTGATCAAACCCGGGATCGTGATTAATTCCGAAATACCTTGGATGCCCTGGTGCAGGACATCATCCGCCAGGCGGAAGGCATCCTGCAGGGAGGCACGCTTATCGGCAATCTGCAAAAGCCGATCGTTCGGGATGACGATCAAGGTATCGGCATGTTCCTTGAGCTTGCCGATGCCCACTTCTGCGGACTGCATGCGGCGCATTCCCTCAAACGTGAAGGGACGTGTCACCACGCCGATCGTCAACGCGCCGCTTTCCTTGGCCACCTGCGCAACTACTGGCGCAGCGCCGGTGCCTGTACCACCACCCATCCCGGCGGTGACGAAGACCATATCCGAGCCTTTCAGCGCGTTATACAGCTCGTCCGCTGATTCTTCAGCGGCTTTGCGACCGATCTCCGGGTCACCGCCCGCGCCGAGACCGCGGGTGAGCTTGTCACCGAGTCGCAGCCGGCTCTTTGCCTTCGCCTGCACAAGTGCTTGCGCATCGGTATTCACGGTGATGAATTCCACACCTTGAATGCCTTCATCGATCATGCGGTTGACGGCGTTCGATCCGCCGCCTCCCACACCGATGACCTTGATGCGGGCGATGGGTTCCACTGCTTGCAATTCTTCCTTGTCTTGCTTGTTGGTCGAGTCCATATCTACCTCCATCAAATAATTGGGTCTTTTAATTCTGACTGTTGATTCCGTAACATAATCTAAAGATTGCTACGGCAAAATCCGACCGATGAGTTTCTTGACAAAGCCTAAATCCATGCGCTTCTCTCCTTTTGTCCGACGGTCACGCTCAATGTTCAAATCCTGATCGTGCATTGTGAGTGCCCATCGTAATAAGCCAACACCTGTGGAAAATGCAGGTGAATTCAACCGATCGACAAGCCCAGAAAGATTTTCTGGTTGTGCAGTGCGAACGGGCATGCCGAGTACATCTGAGGCGACGCGTTTGATACCTGCCAACGCCGCCGTGCCGCCCGTCAGCACCATCCCTGCCGGGAGAAGACCGTCGTAACCGGAACGTTTGATCTCCTGCAGGGTCAACGAAAAGATTTCTGCCACGCGTGCCTCGATAATATGTGCCAATTCCTGACGATTGATCTGTACGGGCCGATCCTCACCAAAGGGGCGAATGGCGAAATATTCTTCAGAGCCCACGCCGGTCCGTACCGCATATCCATGTTGCTTCTTCACATCTTCGGCTTGCTGCAGGGACAAACGCAAGCCGTGAGCGATATCCTGCGTGATGTGATTGCCGCCAACCGCCAGGACCATCGTGTGCCACACGTCGCCGTTGACATAGATCGCCAGATCCGTAGTGCCGCCGCCGATGTCACAAACGGCTACGCCCATCTGGCGTTCCTGATCGGTCAGCACTACTTCGCCGGAAGCAAGCGGATTCAACACGAACTGTTGGATCTCTACGCCGGCCGCGCCGACACATTGACGTAGATTGTCACCGGTCGCCGCAGAAGCAGTGATAATGTGCGCTTCTACTTCGAGGCGATAGCCATGCATCCCTTTCGGATTGCGAATGCCATCCTGTCCATCCACCGTAAAACCGCGCTGGATGACATGAATGATCTCGCGATCATAGGGAATGGCGACGGCACGCGCCTGGTCCAGTGCATGGGCAATATCATATTGCTCAATCGCGTTTCCATTCACAGCCACCGCGCCGCGGCTATTCACCGAGGCAACATGTGCGCCCGCCATACTCACCAGAGCAGATGTGATCTCCAGCCCCGAGGTAGATTCGGCTTTCTCCACCGAGCGCGTGATCGCCTGAGAAGCAGCGGCGAGATCCACGATAATGCCCTTTTTGATTCCCTCCGACGGCTCGATACCCACGCCGAGAATACGGATGGTTTGATCGTCCTGCACCCGCCCCACCAGCGTGCATACTTTGGTCGTACCAACATCAATGCCTACAACAATTTCTTCCATATTATTGAGTAATCCTGTAATAAGGTGCAGTCGGATACGTCACATTGATCATCGCCGGCCGAATGCCTCTCTGCGTTAGAGAATTGACCATCGCTTCGTACACACGCATTTTCAGCTCCACATCATCGGCACTCGTCCCAAAGTAAACTCGCCAGCCGCGTGGATCATTCCAGCCAAACCCATAATTCGGGTTATAGATAATGATCATGCCCGGCGGAACATGTGCGCCAAGGCGTTTCAACGCCTGCACCATTTCGGTGGAAATAAAAGGCATTGGATTCAAGGGATCGCTTGCGTTCAGACTCAACGCCGGAGCCGATTCGGCGATGACAGAAATCAACTCTGCCATCTCACCGCGCGGACGAAATGCCACGCCATCTTCAGCGATCCAGGTGTAGCTGCCGCCCTGCTCCCAGCGGATGACAGGATGCCGCTCCACGAGATTGACCGAAACTATATTTGGCAAAGCGACACTGACTTCGGCGGACACCAGCTCAGGAAAGTTCAGACGCAAGCGTGTCTCCAGCTCCGCGGGCCGGAGGCTGAAAATTTGTTGATTGGTCACTCCCATTACAGAGTTGACCTCTTGCGCAGAGAGCATTTGGTTACCGGTGATCTGCGCCTGGATCACGCGGAAGAGGGGCAGGCTGTAGGCAAGATACAGTGCCGTACCCAGAAGCGCTGCGAGTAGGAACGAGATTGCACGTGACCCAAACCGGGGCCGCGGAATACTCACCGTGCGTATCGTATCGCTGGGAATTGGCAACGCTACCTGAAAACGGCGCCGCGTATTGCGAGCCGATTTGCGCCTCGGCACCGCGACCATTCCTTTCGAGCGCGTCGTGACCGGCGGCATCTGACGTGTCGCCTGCCGGACTGCGCGCTTCGTCCGCTGGCTGCTTTCCTGCTCGCGGCGCACGCGTACTTCTTCCGCGCGGGTTAGATCTTTCTTCTCACTCATCTCTCACTCCGATACACATGTGACGTGCGGTCACGTTCGGCTTTGCGCTCCATCGCAAGTTCGATCAACCGGTCCACCAATTTGTTATAAGGCAGACCACTGGCTTCCC
>DATHUN010000067.1:0-3455 GCA_035462205.1 Anaerolineales bacterium | reverse complement strand
AATCAAAAGAAAGCAACGCCGAGCAAAATATAGAACTGCTCAGTACTCTTCAGCAGATGGAGCTGCGCCAGCGACAGCTTGAGGAAGCGTTAGTCAATTCGCAGCAAGAAGCAAGGCCCGTGGATAGTGAATCCATGCAGGCAATTCTTGCACAGAATGCCTTCTATTATGAACGGCTCGCCAGGATCATCGAGGAAACTCGCTCGGGTGCACACCAATCGGCGGTTTCCATCTATGAGTGGTTTTCAGAACGAATGGAGCACGAACGCGCAGAATATCACCAGGGCCTGCAATACCTCGCCCAACAGCTAGAAGCCCAGAATTACAAGGAACAAGCTAAGGAAAAACTTGCTCGTCAATGGCTCAACCGCGCATTGCTGCTCTCGGAATTTATTCAAGATCATTTCGATCAGGAGCGATTTCGTCCAGGTAAATACTCGCGTCTGCTGCAACGGCTCGATCTTGCACAAGGCAACCTCGCCGCCGGTGCGGTCGATGCCAGTCTGCAGATCTCTCAGCAAGTATTCCTGGATCTTTCGGAATTGCACTTTGAACTGGAACATGTTGTGATGGAATGGCAGGCGGAATTTGAACGCGCCCAAAATACACTGTATGGATTACTTAACGACATTCAGCAAAATCCACAGGTAAGTGCGATGGACCTGCAGGGCCAAATCCTGCCGGAGCAACTCGATTTGGATTATTGGACAAACGGCAAATACAGCGAGGCGTTAAATCGATGCCGACAATTTGTATCTGTCGTAGCGGAAGAACAATTATCCGCCGAAGAATTGAGGCGGATTCATACGGATGTCGTTCCCGTCATTACCGGCTATTTTGATTCTGTCGTGTATGAAGCACGCTTGAAAGCTTTAAATTCGCAGTTAAGAATGAACATCGCGGAGACGGCGCTCGAGGCATTAGAGATGCATGGTTTCCAACTCCAAGATTCTGGTTATGCAAACAAGGATTTGCGCTCGGCCTTTGCTTTACAGCTGAAAAACGCAGACGGGAGTCTGGTGAGTATCGAAGTGTTGCCTGGCGACGGGAAAAATCAAGAATTCGCGAACGAATTGATTGTCAAGACTGAGCATGCAACTCTCAAGACCGAGCATGAAGCGCGCTTGCAGTGGGAGGAGCTTTGCCATGCCTTCCGCCAGTACAATCTGAATGTCAGCCGGCCCGAAATTCAATCCACAACAAATACCTCTATCGAGGACACCGCGCCCAATCTGCGCGCCATTAGCCGTCAGCGGTTACAGTTAAAGAGACCGAGTGATGTTCGATAGGATTGCGGCAGCAGTACCGGGGACAAGCCTCGAAAGATTTTCCATCCTCTACGGTACAGGCATAGAGGATGTATTCCTCAACGCGCAAGGCTCCGAGCAGAACATCGAAAACGCACTATTGACTGAACTAAAAGGGCAGGGTTTCCAAAGCGTGGTGTTTAGTGCGCCTCACCGCCCCATGTTTTTTCTGGACAAGGATTCAGAAAACATCAGCTGGCCACCGGTCACGCCGTCTCAAACCTCTGCTGGGCAAAGGCCACGAGATCCGCGTCCCCGCCTCGGCAGTGGGCCGCTGGGCGCGCGTCGACTGACAAGTCAGACAACCACTCCACCACCGACGAATTTTTCTGAGCGCGGCCTGGGCGATATTCATCTCATTAATCTGCTGAACAACGTCATGCGCAAAGTGGGCCAGCGACGCTCCGCGGTTGTGTTGCTGCAGGCAGAAACGCTGCTACTCCATTTTGATTCCAGGCGCATCCTGGCAGGGCTGATCGGGGAATGGGCGCGATTACCGAGCGCCAATAATAATCTTTGTATTCTTGTATTCTCCGCTACATCAATGGAACAGCTAAGGATGATTGCAGCAAATATCCCGGTTCCAGAGATTCGCAATTCAATTCTTGCGGAATCCAAGGGGGGCTTTGCCGTTCTCAGGGAGATCGGCGCGCCACAAAAAGACGAGTTATCGCAATTGATGAAGAAAACGGTGGTTGAAGAATCCAATGAATTGAATATTTCCCGTTTGATCGACATGATCGTTTCTGAGGGCGGGAGCTTGCGGTCCTGGCTGCATCGATTCAAGTTTCTGAAAGTGATCGACTATCAAACCATTCGGGATAGCGGCTGGTTTCCGGCATATCAGAAGAAAAGTCGCACCGCAGCCTATCGATTGGAACGTCTTGTTGGTTTAAAAAGGATTAAAGAACGTGTCGCCGAATTGGCATTGTGGGCCGAGTTTGTCCAATCAAAGGAACAAACGGAAGCACCACTGCTGCATATGCTCTTCGAAGGTAACCCAGGGACTGGAAAAACAACTGTTGCGAGGCTGATCGGAGAACTATTCTACGAGCGGGGAATCCTCAAGAGAGGACACCTTGTTGAAGTCAGCGGCGCAGACCTGGTCGCCGAGCATATCGGCGGTACCGCCCAAAAAACCAATGATGTCGTTCAGAAGGCCTTGGATGGAGTTCTATTTATCGACGAGGCCTATACCCTTTCCGAAGAGGGCCGCGGTGGATTTGGTCTGGAGGCGATTGATACGTTGATCCGGGCGCTGGAGAATCACCGCGACCGGTTGGTCGTCATATTCGCCGGATACACTACCCGGATGAGGCGATTCATGGACTCAAATCCGGGCCTGGCGCGGCGCATTCCGCGCGAGAACATCTTTTCCTTCCCCGATTACCAGCTCGAGGAGCTTTGGGACATTTTGAATCTCGAGCTCGAGGCACGCACCATCCCCTTTGAGAACGATAGCGAGGCCGCGCTGCGCCAGACACTCAGCGAACTTTATCGATTACGCGATGAAAACTTTGGGAATGCTGGAGAAATCCGAAATCTGGTTGACGTCTTGGAAAGACGGCGTGCCGTCCGAATCAAGATTACGAATAGTGCAAATCATGCACCTCTGATTGAAGAGGATATTCCCTATGAATACAGAGCGTTCGGGAACAGCAATCCACCAACCGTCGATGAAATTCTCAAGCAGTTGAATCATTTTGTGGGACTGAATTCCTTCAAGGAGTATGTAAAGAACTTGGTGTACCGGGTCCAATATGAAGATACACGCAGCAAACTAGACCCGAATTATGGCGGATCAGCATTTTTAGAACACCTCGTTTTCACTGGCAACCCCGGTACGGGGAAAACAAGCGCGGCGCGATTGGTCGGCCAGATTTATCGTTCGTTGGGAAGACTGCGCAAGGGACATTGTGTTGAGGTCAGCCGCGCCGATCTTGTGGCGGGCTATGTTGGACAAACGGCGATCAAGACCAGGGACCGGATCAAGGAAGCTCTTGACGGCGTCCTCTTTATAGACGAAGCCTACGCTCTTGCACGCGACGCGACGAACGACTTTGGACAGGAAACTATAGACACGCTGGTCAAAGCTATTGAGGATTATCGAGATCGTATGGTCGTCATTGTAGCTGGATATCCTGGTCC
>DATHUN010000066.1:0-3176 GCA_035462205.1 Anaerolineales bacterium | reverse complement strand
CGGGCGATTCGCGCCGCGTTCCTCGTTGCGCACCACTAACTCGTTCAAAGGTACGTTCGGGTCGTTAGCGTTCAAATTTCACTTCAGAGATTTCCGCAATGGGGCGTTGTTTCTCATCGGCACGCGAAAACTTGATCGCCGCCGCTGCGATGTTCAAGGGATCATGGCCCGCTTCGATCAGCTCTTGCACCATTTCGAGCTCACGTTTGTACCGCCCGCGACCGAGCCAGATCTTCAAGGTCTCGATGACTTGTCCCTCACGATGTTTGACAATATCACTTGGCGTTGGGATTTCCATCTTCTTGATCGGCTGTTTGGTGAGTGCTTCCACTTCACGCAAACGTCGCTTCTCACGTGGAGAAACTAATGTGATCGCCACACCCGTTTTTCCGGCGCGCCCCGTTCGGCCGATGCGATGCACATACACTTCAGCATCGTCAGGCAAATGATAATTGAAGACATGCGAAATATCTTCGATGTCCAATCCACGCGCTGCAACGTCGGTGGCAACCAGCACTTTTAACTGGTTGGCGCGGAAGCGCCCGAGAACGCGTTCGCGGGCATTCTGGTCGAGATCGCCGTGAATCGCTTCGGCGGGGATACCGCGCACAACAAGTTCGTTTGCCAGCGTGGCTGTCTCGGCGCGGGTGCGGGCAAAGATCAACGCGCTCTTGATCGGCTCGACCTCGAAGAGACGGGTCAAGGCGTTGGTCTTATCCGCTTCGTGGACGAGGTAGTAGCGCTGTTCAGTGGATGCCAGGGTGAGCGTCTCACGTTTAATGTTGACCGATTGCGGGTCGCGCATAAAACGGTTCGCCAGGTCGCGAATCCGTTTGGGCAAGGTGGCCGAAAAGAGAGCCGTCTGCCTCTCGGGCGGAGTTTCCGCAAGAATTTTTTCCACATCTTCGATGAAGCCCATATTGAGCATTTCATCGGCCTCGTCTAGTACCACCGTACGAACATGCTTGATGTTGAGGGCATTGCGCTCGATCAAGTCCAGCAAGCGACCCGGGGTGCCGACCACCACATCCACACCGCGATTGAGGCGCGAGATCTGCGGTCCATACGGCTGCCCGCCATAGACGGCCAGAACGCGTACATTCAAATGCTTGCCGTATTCGGTCATCGAATCAGCGACCTGCAACGCGAGCTCGCGTGTTGGCGCAAGAACCAACGCCTGGACATATCGTTGCTTTGTAAAGTTTTGCAAAATGGGGAGCGCAAAGGCAGCGGTCTTGCCTGTGCCGGTCTGCGCCTGCCCGATCACATCTGCCCCGCTGAGCATGATCGGAATCATCGCCGCCTGGATGGGCGTTGGCTCGGAATAACCAAGCTCCGTGATTGCCTGCACGAGCTCTTCGCGCAGGTTAAGAGAAGTAAAGTCGGTTGTCATCTGTTCCTTTTTGTTTTATTCCGTAGATACAGGCAACCGCCCACCTCTATGGAATGACATATAGAATGTTTCGATGACTCTATTTACTTCCTCTTGCCAATCAAAGTCACTCTTTGCAGAGTGCTCGCCCAACAAAAAAGCCCGAGGTATTTGCATCGGGCTACGTTAACATCGTCCCGATGTCCTTCGGGAGAGTCTCAAAACAATTCCCAAAATATATGCTCGTGTTACCAGTGCCGCATAACGTACTACCTTGTTAATGTGACAGGTGGTATGAGCAGCAAAAGTGTACCATAAAATAAATGAAATCCATACTTCCATATGAGTTGTGTTTCAGATCTGACAGGTTGTCACAAAATTTAGAATTTCCAACAAAACAGTCGTAGAATGGGGCAATTGAACAGGAGTGCAGCATGGATAACATTCAACCCGGACAAACAATAGGTCCATACCGCATCATCAGCCAGATCGGCAAAGGGGGCATGGCAAATGTCTATAAGGCGTACCAACCCTCCGTCGATCGTTATGTCGCGATCAAGGTTCTGCCGACCCAACTTGCCGAGAGCAAGGAGTTTGCCACGCGCTTTCACCAGGAGGCGCGCATCATCGCGATGCTCGAACACCCGCATATTCTGCCGGTCTTCGATTACGGTGAGAGCGATGGCGTTGCCTACTTTGTAATGCGTTATCTCGAAGCGGGGACGCTCAAAGACAAGATGGAAGCGGGCCGCCCGCTCCCTTTAAATGAGATCGATCGAATCTTTACCCAACTGGCAGATGCCCTTAGCTACGCCCACTCTCATGGCGTTGTCCACCGCGATCTGAAGCCTGCCAACGCCTTGATCGACTCATTTGGAAATGTCTTCCTCACGGATTTTGGAATCGCCAGACTCTTGGAGAGTGCCTCGCCCCGCCTGACGCAGACCGATGCTGTCATGGGCACACCTGCCTATATCAGCCCCGAGCAGGCGCAGGGAATGCCTGTTGATCAGCGCTCAGATATTTATTCACTCGGAATTATTCTCTACGAAATGGTCACGGGTGGCGTTCCATTTGTGGCAGATACACCGCTTGCCGTGCTCTTCAAGCATATCTCAGATCCACTACCCCTGCCCTCGAAGGTCAAACCCGATATTCCCGAAGCGATGGAACAAGTGATCCTCAAGGCACTCGCCAAAGACCCACAGGACCGATTCGCCACCGCCGGAGAGTTCGTCACCGCCTGGAAGAATGCGTTGGAACAAGCGAAGAAGGCACACCAGCGGGAAACGGTACCGCCCACGCTGGCCCGCCCGAGCGTCGCTACAAGCCAGCCAGAGGCCAAAGCGCCTCCCCCAAGGACTGTACAAACCAAATCTCGAACGCCCGTCGGCTGGATCGTTGGATGTTTGGCAGGTGCCTGTCTTTTGCTTGCTGTCATCGGGATCGGTGGATACGCTCTCACCGGGAGAAATTTTGGGCTGTTTGCCGGTAGTACGAATACTCCTTTGCCAACCAATACCGCAGTTGTTCCCCCGGCTACAGATACAGCCGTGCCTTTGTCCACTGCCACGATCTTGCCCGTGAAAGATAACCCGGCTCTTTTAACGGATGACTTTTCCGTCAGCCGCGGCGGCTGGGGAACGCTCACCGACTCCCAAAGCTCGGTTGAATATGACAACAAAGCTCTGCACATGAAATTGTTCCAGAAAAATTATGTGACCTGGAGCCGACCCAATGACGAGGATTATGAAGATGTCCATGTCGAAGTAACTGCAATTAATAATCATACAGATTCCTCAAC
>DATHUN010000065.1:0-4134 GCA_035462205.1 Anaerolineales bacterium | reverse complement strand
GAGATGAAGGAAGAGGTCAAGAAAATATATGCAGAGATCGAACAGGCGAATAAGGAAATTTTGTATTGATGCAAGAATTCGAGCGAGGTTTAAAGTAAAAACGGACGAGGTTGACTCGTCCGTTTTTGTTTCATATCCAGGTTCGGCTCAATACCTGCGGACACCTCTCACGAGCAATAGCAGTACGAGCGCTCCGATGAATGCGGTGACGATTGTACCGATAATACCACCGCCGATGGCAATACCGAGGGCGCTAAACAACCAGCCACCGATAAAAGCACCAAGGATACCAATCAGGATGGCTGTCCCGAGACCACTTCGCCTTGGTCCGCCCACCATGGATTCCGCAAGTATCCCCGCAATCGCGCCGATCACAATCCAGATTAAAACGGTTTGAAGTGACATTTGATTCTTCCTTTCTCCTTCTAAAAGTCAATAGTATTCAGGCAACTGCCAACAATCTGGGCAATAGCAGGCTTGCCTTCCGGGATATTCCTGTCCTATATAACGAACGAGTTCCCGCAGTGCTACGCGTGAAATTCCTTAGCTTTTGTTACCAAACGTCGCGGTACCCTGGAAGTATTCTAGTCTGCCTCTGTCCTGTACTCATCGACATTTTCAGAATCAAAAATGCCAGCAGCTCGATTGCTGGCATTTTGTTTGCAAAACAACTCCAATTGTCTAAGGAGTAGCCGTAGGAGTAGCGGTGGATGTACTTGCGGCTGCACCGGCGACTACGATCTGTACATAGACTTCATCGCCAAAGAACTGGCCGCTAGCATTCGACATGCGCCAGTTGCCGCGCACGGTACCAGGTGTGCTCGGAGCGGTCATCGGGATAGAGATGTCATACGTGGCACCGGCCGCAACGGTGGCAGGGAGCGTAAACGCGGTCGCGCCCATCGCGTTGCCTCCGGTCGATTGGAGTTTGAATCCGGCGTCCCAGGCGCATGAACCGGTATTTTGTACCTTCCATGTTTTGGTGAATGTCTCACCTGGATCCAATTCTGTGTTGTCCGGGATGGACACATCGCTCACAAATGTCAACCCGTAGCAGGACGCTGTGGCGGCCACCCCGCCTACCGGCGCACCAGGCGTTGTGCCGGGTAACAATGGCGTCCCCACGGTGTTGGTGACTAGCGGTGCAAGCGGTGTGGTAGCTGCCTGTGTGGGGATCGGCGTATCAGACGGCGCGACCAGCGCAGTTAACGTCAGACCGGCAGAAAATGTCCCTACGGCATTTGTTTGGATCTGTGCCACATTCACGCTGGTGGGTGTCATCTCGGGCACGTTTCCGCCACCACACGAAGCAATCAATAATGCTCCGAGTGCAAATACTATTTGAACCTTTATTAATCGGGTTTTAAGCATTCCTACTCCTTTCCAAAAGAGCCGCTATTGTACTTGCATTTCGACCCTTGATTAAGATACGAATATCCCACAAATTTCCTACGGCTTGGACAGCCAAGGGTATAATCTTGCGCATGATTTATCTTGACTATTCGGCCACAACGCCCGTAGATGGACGCGTCCTGGAGGCGATGACTCCCTTTTTCACCGGTTCTTTCGGAAACCCCTCCTCCGTCCACCGTTACGGACAGATTGCCGAAGCCGCAGTCGACTCGGCGCGTGAGATGGTTGCCTCTATTCTAAAGTGCCGAATCGATGAAGTGATCTTCACTTCTTGCGGCTCAGAATCGGACAACCTTGCGATTCGCGGTGCCGCGTATGCCATGCGGGAAAAGACAGGCGCACAGTGGATCCTTGCCTCCCGTGCCGAACATCCGGCAATTACCAACACTTTGAAACACCTAGAGAAATATGAAGGCTTTCTGATTGAATGGCTGGATGTTGACTCCAACGGCCGGATCACGCCGGAAATCGTTTCTAAGGCGATCTGTAAAAATACCGCCATCGTCTCCGTGATGTATGCTAATAATGAAATCGGAACGATCAATCCGATTCAAGAGATTGCAGAAATCTGTCATGCGAGTAATATTCTTTTCCATACCGATGCCGTACAAGCCGCGGCTTATCTTCCTCTGGATGTGCAAGCCCTCGGTGTGGATATGATGTCGCTCGGCGCGCATAAATTCTATGGACCGAAAGGTGTCGGCGCGTTATATGTCCGCAGGGGTACGCCGCTGGTTTCTTACCTCACCGGCGGGGGCCAGGAGTTCAATTTGCGCGCAGGAACACAAAATGTGCCGTATATCGTCGGCTTTGCCGAGGCGCTGCGCTTGACCGCGGTTGAGCGAGAGCAGCGCACTGCCTGCGTCAGACCGTTGCGTGACAAGATCATTGGAACGGTTCTCGAAACGATCCCGGAATCCCGCCTGACAGGAGATATGGAGTCGCGTCTTCCGCATCATGCAAGCTTTGCATTCAAAGGTGTTGACGGTAATTTGCTACTGACTCTTCTAGACGCCGCCGGATTCGCCTGCTCTTCAGGATCCGCTTGCAAGACGGGCAATCCCGAACCGAGTGAAGTAATGAACGCAATTGGCTTACCCCGCGATTGGGGCTTGGGTTCACTGCGTGTTACTTTGGGAAAAGATACTTTACCTGAGCACATTGAATCCTTTTTACAAGAGTTGCCGGCGTTGGTGGAAAAAGCGCGAACTCTAGGAAAATAATCGTTCTCTCATTTACTTGTTGCGTATTTCGATGACTAAAGTTGTTGTTGCTATGTCTGGAGGTGTTGACTCCTCCGTTGCTGCCGCCTTGCTCAAGGAGCAGGGCTATGATGTTATTGGTATGATGCTGCGTTTGTGGAGTGAGCCGGGCAAGGAAGACTCCAATCGTTGCTGCACACCCGATTCGATGGGGCAAGCACGTCGTGTCGCGGCAAAACTGGATATTCCATTTTACGTGGTGGATGCAAAGGATGTTTTCCACAATACGGTTGTGCAATATTTCCTTGAGGGTTATGCGCGTGGCGAGACGCCAAATCCGTGCCTTGTCTGCAATCGCCAAATCCGCTGGACGTTCCTGCTTGATCATGCTCTCGCCCTGGATGCAGATTATATGGCGACGGGTCATTATGTCAGATTGCGGAATTCCGAAGGCGGGGTGCAATTATTGCGGGCGGTGGATAGAAATAAAGATCAGTCCTATGTTTTACATGTACTTACGCAGGAGAAACTAAAGCACGCGTTGTTCCCCGTCGGGGATTATCCCAAGCCTGAGATTCGTGCCATTGCAGAAAAATATGGCTTGCCGACTGCCTCACGAAAAGACTCGCAGGATTTGTGTTTTCTTGCCGGAGAAGATTATCGCAATTTCTTACAGAGAAACGCAGCTGGCATGCTGGTGCCGGGACAAATCGTCACACGTGATGGCCAGTCATTAGGTGAACATAATGGCCTCGCCAATTACACCATCGGTCAGCGCAAGGGATTGGGTGTCGCTTCAGCCGTTCCATTGTATGTGCTGGGAAAGAACGCTGTCACAAACACGCTAGTCGTTGGAACACAGGAGGAGCTTGGCACCGATGGGCTAACGGCGCGCGATGTCAACTGGGTGAGTGGGGAAGCGCCCACGGGAGCAGTCCGCGCCGAAGTGAAGATCCGCTACACGGCGAAGGAAGCCTGGGCGTGGGTCACCCCGCGAAACGCCAGTGAGGTCCAGGTCCAGTTTGATGTGCCGCAGAGAGACATCACCTCCGGGCAGGCGGCGGTCTTCTTCCAAGGTGATGTCGTGATTGGCGGCGGGATCATCGTTTAGATCTTCGTATAGTCACAAAGTGGTATTCGTTTGGTAATTTCAAACATCGGACCCATCTAATTATCGGGATAGGATGTAACCAGAACAATGGCAAGGGTCTGAAAAAGCTTCACTAGAGGAGAACCTTATGACCTTTCGTGTCGAATCTCTCATGTCTGCTCGCTTGTTCGTGGTTCCGCAGTATGCGGATCGGCGTGTTTTCTTCCTGAGCAACCTCTCAGGGCATCTGAGTTTATATAACATGTCGTTTGGCGGCTCTGTACCAGAGCCATTGTTGCCACCAGATATTGCCCTGCAAAACCCAGTTTTGATCGACGGCTACTCATTTTACGTCTTTCCGAAGCTCAAAAAGATCATGGTCATGATCGACAGAGATGGCGATGAGAATTACCAACCGATGTTGATTCC
>DATHUN010000064.1:0-13436 GCA_035462205.1 Anaerolineales bacterium | reverse complement strand
CCTACCTCATCCCCACCATCTGGGATATTCCCGAGAAGGTGGAAACGGTGATCGTGGAAGTGCCCGACCCGAATGGACCGTGGGGCGCGCGTGGCTTGGGCGAGCTGCCCTTCCTGACCGTGGCACCCCTGATCGGCGCGGCGATCCACGATGCAACCGGCGTGTGGGTGAACGAATTCCCGTTCACGCCAGAGCGAGTCTTGCGCGCCTTGGGTAAAATCTGACCGTGGGGCCGGGTCGTAGGGGCAGCTGCCCGCCCCTACCATCGAACATGTTTTCCTTCCGATCTGAAACCAAAGATTTGAACGACGAGACCCGCCGTTGGACCGGCGGTTCTTTTGTTGCGCTGTCCGATGGGGTCACGCATTACGAGCTAAGCAACAGCACAAGCGAGAACACCGTGGTGCTTGTGCACGGATTTTCTGTACCCTACTTCATTTTTGATCCCACGTTTCGCTTCCTGAGCCAGCACGGTTTTCGCGTGCTGCGGTATGATTTGTTCGGGCGTGGATTCTCCGACCGGCCGGACACGGAATACAACATCGACCTGTTCGAGCGGCAGCTCTCAGAGCTTCTGGACGCTCTGCAGTTCACACGCCCCGTCAGCTTGGTCGGCTTATCGATGGGCGGACCGATCACAGCAACATTCACGGCGCGCCATCCAGAGCGGGTAAACAAGATCGTATGGATCGATCCTGCCGGTGCCCGGTCGCTCAGCTTTGCCCGGTTGCTTCGATTCGCAGCGAAACCGAAGATCGGTGAATTTTTGCTCAACATGGTCGGCACGGGAAAGTTCACGCGAAGCTTTGCAGCGAAGTTTGTGACGAAAGACCTGGATCGAAATTTTCAGAAGCAATACTTTGTCCAATTGCAGTTCCGGGGCACCAGGAACGCCATCCTTTCCACCGTCCGGAACCACATGCTCGAGCCTTTCCTCGATACCTACCGCCAGGTGGGCAAATTAAATAAACGGGTGTTGTTGATCTGGGGCCGAGAGGATACGTTGGTGCTGCTCAGTCAGAGCGTGGATATATTCGGTTCCATTCCGAATGTGGAATTTCATATCATCGAGGAAGCCAGCCATATTCCGCATTACGAAAAACCGGAAGAGACCAATCCTCTGCTATTGCAATTCCTAAGCAAGTAATGTGATATTGAAGATAGAACCTGGCGCCGACCGGAGGAATATATGCTAAAGAGGAAACGCGCCGAAATTGGGATCAAGCGATGAACAAACAAGACATCCTCAGCCTCTATCAATACAATCAATGGGCAAATGAAAAGATCCTGCGTGCCGCTGCAAATGTGACGGCGGAACAATTCCTTGCCAATGGATCGTATCCGCATGGCGGACTGCGCGGTACGCTGACCCATACGATGTTCGCCGAGTGGATCTGGCGCAATCGTTGGCAGGGTACATCTCCAACCACGCGGTTCCGTCCGGACGAATTCCCAACATTTGAATCCTTACGCCAGCGCTGGTGGGAAGAAGAGCGCCTGTTGATGGAGTTCGTCCACTCGGTCACCGACGAACAGCTGAACAATGTTGTGCAGTACAAGAACACGAAAGGCGTTCCGCACGAACAAGTGTTATGGAAAATGATGACCCACGTGGTCAACCACGGCACACAGCACCGCTCGGAAGCCGCCGCTCTCCTCACCGAATACAGCTGCTCCCCGGGCGATGTAGATATGATATATTTTTTCGATCAATAGCGAACCGCGAAATATAGATGCCAGTGCAATCGGATATGGCTGTCGCCTAGGAATGGAAAATGCAAACGAAACCCGCAAACTTTTTTTACCGCAACCGCTACAGCATTGCTGTCTTTGTATTGCTTAACCTGGCTTGCCTGATCTGCATTCTGCTGGTGGCAGCGCGGGTCGCTTACAGCGATAGCGGCGACCAGCTCGGCCTGATCTGGAACCTGTTCCTGGCATGGATTCCTTTCATGCTGGCGTACTTCGCCCACGCAGCTTCCTGGCGGCGTGCCACCTTATATTTTGTGATTCCCGCTATTGCCTTCCTGTGGCTGATCTTCTTTCCCAACGCGCCTTACATGCTCACCGACTTGCAGGATCTCTCGCGCCGCGCCGTCGGTGCTCCGCTTTGGTATGACGTGATTATCGTCGTCTGGGCATCGTGGACCGGGATGCTGCTCGGCGTGATCTCGCTTTATCTGATGCAAGATATCATCGTTCGCACATTCGGTCGCCGGGCCGGTTGGGCGTTCGTCTTTGTGACTTCAGCGCTTTCCAGCTTTGGCATTTACATCGGTCGCTTTGTGCGTCTGAATTCTTGGGATATTTTGCAAAACCCGGGCGAAACTGCTCAGCAAATTGTCGGGGTGGTGATCGACCCCAGCAGGCGGTTGGCAGCATTCACAATCCTCTATACGATCTTCTTCCTGTTTGTCTTCCTGCTGTTGTATTCGTTCAGCCATATGTTGCGCGAGCAATCCAATCGCCTTGAGTCGGTCTCCCCCGCCCCAGATGTCACAAGCTAGAGCGTTGATTTTGATTCGGGGTGGCGGCGATCTCGCTTCGGGCGTCGCTTTGCGCTTGTATCGCGGTGGTTTGCAAGTCGCGATCGGTGAATTGGCTGAGCCGCTCGCCGTGCGCCGGGCAGTGTCGTTCGCCGAGGCCGTCTTTGAAGGTCAGCATACGGTCGAAGGGGTGACGGCGCGGCTGGCACAACCGGAGCAATTGATCACTACCCTGGAAGCGAACGAGATACCAGTCTTGGTCGACCCGGACGCGGAAATTCTGCTCTCTTATCCATTTACGGTTGTGATCGACGGGCGATTGACGAAGCAGCCTCCTGCCCCTCTACCGGTAGCTGTGCCGCTGCACATCGGGCTCGGACCAGGCTTCCACGCCGGCGACGATTGCGACGCGGTGATCGAAACCCGCCGCAGCCACACGCTGGGACGAGTGTACTGGCATGGACTTACCCAGCCAGATTCCGGTCAGCCGGAAGGCGACCCGCGTCGAGTGCTGCGTGCGCCGGGCGATGGCATCTTCATTGGTCATAAAAAGATCGGTCAGCATTGTGAACCCGGCGAATTGATCGCCGAAATCGATGGGCTGGAAGCGAATGGGCCAGGGCTTAAGATTGTCAGCGAGATTGGCGGGGTGCTGAGAGGCGTAGTGCGTGATGGGTTACGCGTACCCAAGGGAATGAAAGTCGGTGACGTAGACCCGCGCGACGAGGAAAGCGCCTGTTACCTCGTATCGGACAAGGCTCTGGCGATCGGCGGCGCGGCATTGGAAGCGATTTTATCGAAACCGGAGATTCGAGAGAGGCTTTGGACGCCATCCGCGAGCTCTCCAAAATACGCCAAGCTAGACTCAGAATAATTATTCAATACACCTCTTACATAAATGGCTGGTAGGTCAGGCTTTAAGCCTGACAATCCGACAAAGTGGCAGGTTAAAAACCTGCCCTACAGATACTCATGCAACAGATTTAATATTTTTTGAGTATTTGGAGAGTTACCCGACACTTGCACCGCACTCCGTTTGCGCTCTCACACCGTTGTGCGTGCTCGCCGCACGAACCGTGGTGGAGGGCGGTGGAGGCAGTTGCGTTCTTTCCCAAATCGTTGTATCCTTGTCGTAGAGATGGCTCTCGATACATTCCTCCGCCGCTGGACCCTGTTGCCTCGTTTCATCCAAACGGGGAACGGCGAACCGCGTAAAGCGCACTTTCTCGGGAAGAAAGAGGCAACGCCCGTCGAGGGCAAACGGGACCAGGGCGGAAAGCACGATTCAGGTCCGGAACAGCCCGGGCCACAGAAGTATCGCCGGCTGGATAGCATCCGCATTGGCGAAGTGCAGGCGGCGATCGATACCTTCCGCCCGCAGTTGGTCGAGTCGCCGATGCCAGAGTGGGTTGCCAAGAATTATTTCTGCCAGCTGCCGCTGAACCGCCGGGGAGAAGATCGCCCCTCGGCTGTGTTTGGGCGGGTGAAGACATGTTTTCCGAGCGATGGCAATGTGCAGAACGTCGAAGAGCTGGAGATGTATTTTCCGCGTAACGATACAAAGCCCGATTTGCTGCATCTGCGCTTAGATGACATTGCCCTGCACAAGCCGGTCTACAGTTTTTGTGTCGGCGTGAAAATGTATCTCTCGGAAGCAGAACGGGCTGATTTCTCGCGCTCGGAGAATATCTTCATCGAAAGGGGTTTTGCGCCGATCTATAACACCGGCTACGGCGAACTGCTCGACATCACAGAACAAAACCAATTTCAGCTGCCCTCTTTATACGTGTTCGGCTCGGAGTGGTTTGCGACCATCCCTGATTCGTGGCAGCCGGATGTCCAGACACAGATCCGCAATCTGGTGCGCTGGAATAAAGTTGTGCTGAATTATCATCCCAAGCGCTATAGATTGCAGTATCGCTCCTTGAATGATGAGCTTGATTTTGCTTACGGCTTCAGCGAACATTATTTGGTGATGCCCCAGGATACGAACCAGGTATTAACAAAAGTAGATCGGGAGTTTGAAGAGATATTGATGCGGGGAATGCAGTAGCCACAAGGCGCATGGATTGATTAAACACATGACAGTCACTTCAAAAGTGACTGTCATGTTTATTGAACGATGTCCACCGGGGTGGTGTGAGGGAGCGCATTTTGCGACGGAAGAGTCTACGAGATCCTTTGCTTCGCTCCGGTTGACAAACACTGCGATCGAAGAATCTAAATTCTTCGCGATCACCCGCTATGATACAGGTCTCAGCCTCTGTATGATTTGCTGCACGAGATTCAAATCGCCTTCCCCGGCCAGCACCAGGTATTGATCTTTCAGAGCGGTAACGAGATAGACCACATCTGTCTCCGCCGTGCGGACGGTGAACTGTACTGCGGGCAAGCCTTGTTCGAGCGTCAGCTCCTGTTCATCTACGAGGGTGAAACCGGATGCGTCCCAGGCCGTCTTCCAATGATCGACGTATGCGGCGAGATCGTTCTTTGGGTCCCATTGATAGACCGTGGCCGTCAGGCGCGTTTCGCCAAGCGGCATCGTCGCAGCCTCTGCCAGCTCAGGCTTGGACACAAATAGGATCTGTGTCCCGCGCGGACCTACAACTGTTTCCTGCGTTGTCCAACCCGAGGGAATGTCGAGCGCAAAGCCAGCTTCTTCATTGAAATATGGCTGCGATTCGAACGGCGCGGCAGGAAGTTTCGACTGAGGGACAGCGGTCTCTGTCGGCGTGGCAGGGACCGCGGTATCCGTTACCGGGGGATGGGTCTGCGTGGCGGCGTCTGGCAGCGCAGGTGTAGCGGGTGGCGTATTGCATGCGACGAGCAGAAATAAAAGTACCAAAACTATTAAGCTTCTTTGTCTCATTCGTTTAGTCTCCTTTAGACTATCGATAAGACGACGAAGAGCTGGGAATGTTCCGGTACACGAATATGATGGCGGGTCTGCGAGAAGCGAGCGCCATACTGGGCGCTTTGGGCTCGGGTGCTTTGCAAGTCGCCAGCCAGATGACAAGTACAAAAACAACAAAGCTTGCTCGTCTCATTTTGTCTTCTCCTTTTTGGTTATGCATAGGACGCTTGCGAAGAAGGAAAGTTCCAATCAAGGATGTCAATGCGAGGAGGGCAACGCCTGACCAAGCAATCTCCTGTTGTGCGGGATATCTCATCGAATAGATTCTCAATCTAATGGAAGATTGCTTCGCTCACTACGTTCGCTCGCAATGCCATGAAACATATATTACAATTCCAATATGTTTAGAAGCTTTACGTGGGTTCCCTTGTATCAGGAATTGGCACGGGAGTTGACGAGGTGGGAAAAAAGGCAGCAGGAATTGATCTCCTTTTTGGAGGGCTTACGCAGACAGGGGTTTGTGATCACGCCGCTGGACGACAAGGACGGCGATGGCCGGCGCGCCCTGTTAGCCGAGATCGATCCGTTCACATTTTTTGGCGTCTTCAACCGGCGTATTGCGTATGACCAGCGGCTGGCGATCCTGGCACAGTTCAAGACCTTTTTCCAATTACAAAGCGAGCTGCCCGAAGACCTGGATGGCATCCCGTTGCTCAACAACAGAAAATCATGGTTCATTGCCAATCAGCTCTCAAGGGGCACGCAGGATGTCGAGCGATTGTGGCGTGTCTTTCGCCTGGCGCTCCAGGAAAATCCCCTAGAGAATGAAGACTTCCTGCTCGCGTTCGAGGAAGCACTGACCGTCAAGCAGACCAACGTCAACCTGACGATGGGCTTGTTCTGGATCCGCCCGGATGTATTCCTGAGCCTCGACCAAACCAACCGCGTCTATCTCGGAATCCGTTTGCCGGAAGGCGGGCTAAATGCCAGGTTCTACAAGGAAACGGTCGAGACGATTCGCAGCGAAGGCAAACCCTTCACAGAAATTTCACTGGCTGCCTGGGGTGCCGAAAATGAGCGCCTGCGACGCGTTGCCGAGACAAAGGATGCGGAGTATCGTGCCTGGGGCGGCATCAATTACTGGCTGGTGAGCGCCTATTGGGATGACATGGATCCCGCCGACCAGACTCAGCGCTTCCTCGAAGAAGGCATTTGGGAGAACGGCAATCAGGGCCGCATCACCACCGATGTCTTTGCGATGCGCGTCAACGATAAGATCGCCATCAAAACGGTCTCCACCCAGCGCAAGGGCCTGCCCTTTCCCGCCCGTGATCAGACCGTCTCACGCATGACCATCAAGGCGATCGGGACGATCGTCGCAAACCGCAACGACGGCCGCACCGTCGAAGTGGAATGGGACCCAAGCTTCGAGGAGAAGACCTGGTATTTCTTCACCAACCGCAAGGCGATCTGGCGTTTGCGTTCGGATGGCGGTTACCGCTTCAAGGAATGTGCCGAGCGGCTGCGCGACTTCGTCTGGTTTGGGAAGGAGCAGGATTACGATTGGTTCCTGAAGCACCTGCCCGAGGGCGCCAGCACCGATGAGAGTGCGGGGGAAGAATCGAAGGAGACCCACCAGCCATACGGAGTGGAGGATTTAGTTGCCGGCGGGGTCTTTCTGACGGAACCCGAATTGAACCAGATTCTACAGAGGCTCGAATCCAAGAAGGCGATGATCATCCAGGGACCGCCCGGCGTGGGAAAAACATTCCTGGCACGCAAGCTGGCCTATGCACTGATGAAGGAAGTCAACAACGAGCGGCTCGAGATGGTCCAATTCCACCAGTCGTACTCGTATGATGATTTTGTGCGCGGGTATCGTCCACTGGAGAGCAAGGCCGGCGGCTTCGGTTTGCAGAACGGCGTCTTTTATAACTTCTGCCAGCAGGCGATCCATGACCCTGACCATGAATATGTATTCATCATCGACGAGATCAACCGTGGCAACCTGAGCCTGATCTTCGGCGAGCTCTTGCTGTTGATCGAAGCTGATAAGCGCGGACCCGATTATGCCGTGCCGCTGATCTATCACACACCCGATGAGCCGCGTTTTTACGTCCCGCAGAATCTGTATTTGATCGGCTTGATGAACCTGGCGGACCGCTCGCTGGCAATGTTGGATTATGCGCTGCGTCGCCGGTTTGTGTTTGTGACCTTAAAGCCGCAGTATGAAAGTGAGCAATTCCGTCGCTGGCTGTTGGAGCGGGCGATGAAGCCTGAGCTTGCAGATTTGATCATCACGCGCATGTCGGCGCTTAACCGGCAGATCAAGGATGACCCTCTCCTGGGAGAGAATTATCAAATCGGGCACAGCTACTTCACGCCGCGCGGCGACAACTTTGCCTCGCTGGATCTGGATTGGTATCGCAGCATCGTCCGCACCGAGATCGTGCCGTTACTAAAAGAGTACTGGTTCGATAACCCGAAGAAAGCCGAAGAGGCAGAAGGCAAATTATTAAGGTAGGGCGGGTTTATAACCCGCCGTGCATTATGTTGGAATCAAACTGTCACGCTAAAAGCGTGACCTACGTTTATGGCTAATTCTTCTTTTACCGAGCATGGTATTCCCATTCGCAATTTGTGGCATATGCTGCTGTACGCCTGGGATGAGCCGTTGTTGCAGAACCAGATCGACATCGGGGATGTGGAGCAGGCGCCAACGCTGGATGCGCTGCTGGCCCTGATCCTTATCCGCTTCCTCGAGCAGCGGCTGCGGATTGGTTTGGGACGCGGATATGTAGACGAGTCGAAACGATCGCGCCTCGTACGGGGTCGGATCAATTTTGCCGAGAGCCTCAAGCAGCAGACCTTCGAGCGCGGGGAAGCGATCAGCGACTTTCAGCAGTACAGCGTCAACGAGCCGCGTAACCAGATCCTGCGCAGCACCCTGGCGAGGCTCATCCAGGTGGGAGAGCTCGGCGCGGACAAAGCGCAGGCAGAAGAGCTACGTCATCGTCTGCGCAGATTGGTCCGCAACCTGCACGACGTGGACCTGGTAGATCTCACGCCGCAGCTGGTCCGCCGGCAGCAGTCGGCACAGAACGAAAACGATTACCGGCTGATGCTGTCGGTCTGCGAGCTGGTCATCCTGCAGCAGATGCCGCTCGAAGGCGAAGCGACCCATCCCCTGCCACGCATCGATCCGGAGGCGCTAATTCTGCACCGCATCTATGAACGCTTCGTGGCAAACTTTTATCGCATCCATCTGGAAGGCTGGGAAGTCAGTGCCCAAAAGCGGCTCGACTGGCATGCTCCGGAGACGAATGAACACCTGCCGTCCATGATCCCTGATTTGATACTGCGTGAACAGGCGACCGGGCGGATCGTGATTCTCGATACGAAATTTACAGCGGCGAGCCTGATCGAAAACCAGTGGGGCAAGCCGGTCTATGACTCGTCCCACCTCTACCAGCTATATGCCTATCTTCGCTCGCAGGAAGGGGTGTCGGCGGCGCACCAGACTGCCGAAGGCGTCCTGTTGTATCCGGCGGTGAAGACACAGCTTTCGGAGCGTGTCGTGTTACAGGGACACTCGATCCGCATCGAATGCGTCGATCTGGCAGCAGCGTGGCAGGAGGTCGAAAGACAGTTGCTGAGCGTCGTGAACAGGGGCTAGCCAACACCAACGATTACGGTTTCCATGCTGCATGAATTCGCAGCAGGGACTTGAAATGCATTTCTGAAAGTTGTAAACTAACAGAGATGTTTAGCTAACATTTCGATCCTAGGAGGAAACAGTATGGTTACGAAACGCGTTCTCCAAACCTGTCTCATTTTGATGCTGGCTCTCGCGAGCCTGGCAGCGACCACCACGAAAGCGCGTGCCTGGTCGGCATGTGGCGATACCTATACCGTCCAGCGCGGCGACTGGCTCGCCAAGATCGCCCGCAACTGCGGCATCCGTCTGGCAGACCTCTACGCGGCAAACTCGTGGGTTTTGTACAACTACTATATCTACCCGGGACAAATCCTGGTCATCCCGGGCGGCTATGACCGCGGTGGACCCGGCACCGGGTCGAGTGGGTTTTGCGGGCCGACCGGCACGTATTACGTGGTCTGCCCGAGGGATACCCTGGCTAGCATCGGCCGCTACTATGGGGTCTCATGGACCTACCTGCAATGGCGCAACGGCATTCCCAACGCCAACTTGATCTACGCGGGTGAACTCATCTATCCATAGCGGATCGCCTGGAACAATGGAATAACTACAAGTCATCTCAAAAATACCATGTCACTCCCCCGAATGGCACCGGGGCGGTGTGAGGGAGCTTTCCTACGCGACAGAAGAGTCTTGTACTTTCGGTGTCAGAGATCCTTCGCTTCGCAGGGTAGCGTACGGCCCCTTCGGTCAGGATGACATTTTGAGATAAGGTGTAATAGCAGCCAAATTGGATGCTAGCAATAAAAATCCGCCTGACCTGATTACGGTCGGGCGGATTTATAAAAGCAAGAAGACAGGTCTTACATATCTTCTTTCCTGTCTTTCATATCGTCGGTATCTTTGTCCCCCGCCTCCGCGACGGTGGTGATCTCGCCGTCCATGGTCATCGCTTCGCCATCCATCATCATGCGGGTGGTGCCATCGGGCATGGTAAGCGTGCCGTCCATGGCGACCTTGCTGCCGTTCGGCATGGTCATGACCATGTCCATCGGCTGCCATTCGCCGTGCCGCCTGACCATCACTTTGCCTTTCTTCATCATGACTACATCGGGTTGCATTTCCATTCGATTCATTTCCTTTCTGATTAGGGGTGGACCGGTAAGAACCTCCAATGAAAGCTGCAATACCTAAAAGTATTCTACTGGTTTGGAGGGTAGAGTCAAGCGCCAATCGCAGAATGGTAATGATTTGTTAAGAACTGTCCGCACAGAATGAAATGCCTTATCAAAATTGTGGGCTGACAGACTGTAAAATAGGAATATACTGCTGTCTTTATCCAATTCGCCATCGGATGTCTTTGAACATAGGAGAATTCATCATGCTCGATCCTCACCGCCGACTACTTTCCCGCCGCGAAGCCCAGCGTGAAGCTATCCGCCGAGCCAGCACCTACGCTCATTTTTCACAGAGCCAGCCGTTGTATTTGAACAAAGCGGTCGGCACACCGCTCAACGCCTACGAGTGGGCGGTCGCCGATTACTTCGAAAAGCCCAGGGTCCTGCAGATCGATATCGGCGAGTGGACCGGCGGGGTTGGGCAGACGATCCGCATCGAAGCCAGGGACAGCCTAATGGTCTTGCATGTCTCTGTGAAGATCCGGGATACTTCCTTCATTCTGGAGGAAGGGGAAGCCAAACGAAACAAGACCGAACCGTTTGGATGGATCTATACCACCCGCACGCCCATCCAACTCAAACCCGGGATCTGGCTGGACGTGGTTGCCTATGACCTGCCCGGCAATACGGGGGAGAACTTTCTGGTCGTGAAATAACCGTAACGACACCACACTGCGCCTCAGCAAGAAAGGCTATCCATATCGCCCGGTGAGTTGATTCGCCGGGCGATGCATTTAATAACTGGGACTAACGGGGTTTAACTTTTACTCTAAACTAGCTCGTGCAGCCCTTGAATGGCCTGGGTCAAGCTTCTATAATGAAACCATCCCTGCCCACGACCAGGGGATGCTTTCGCGAATGGAGCATTCTCTGAGAAAGATAGGAATCATGATCGGATTGAACAACCGAGTACACACGTATGCGCGCCCGGAGCTCAGGCAGGCGCTGACGGAATTCTTTACGAACATCTTTGAGGCCGACGTCATGGAGGTGGAAGGCAGCCCCATGCTGGTATTTCGTTTTCCGGATGGCTCTTCGTACAGCGTGGAGTTCATCGAAGAGGCATTGGATGAGCAGCAGGCGCGCCGGGGAGCCTGGCTGGAGGTCAAGACCGACGATGCGGAAGCGCTGCAACAAAAAATCAGCGCGGCGGGTCTGGCGCAGGTGGAATATGGGACCGGCCGTTTCTACTTCCAAGCGCCGGGCGGGCAAATCTGGGGCGTGCTCTCCGCGGTGAGTGAGTAGACCTGCCGTCCCGATGTAGGCTAAAGTTATTTATATGAGAATACCGCCCGTCTGTACGATGGGCGCTTGTTTTTCTTTCCCTGCTCCTGGCATGGCATTAGCAAAGGTTACGCGATAACACTGCGCCCTGCATAAATGCTATACTGAATTCGGACCAAATGGCTATTCCTTTCAATCGAAGGAGGTGCAGCGGCAAATGGACTTTTTGCTCGAAACCTTGTTCCCATTGTTTTAAGGAGTGATCCAAATGAAACTATGGATTTCACGTTCCAGCTTGTCTTTGCTGGTCATGTTCGTGTTGCTGACGCCTGTATCGCATGCGTCGGCACAGGAGTCCACCGCGGACTTGTCCTTGACCAAAACGGCAGATGATAAGAATGTCAAGATTGGGCAGAACATCACCTTTACGGTCACCGTCACCAACCTGGGACCCGACCCTGCCACCAATGTCGTCTTTGGCGATCCCCTGCCGGACCCGCTCAACTTCGTCTCGTCATCCTGTGACGAGGGTGCCGTGTCCTGGGGCTTCTGCACTGTGTCCAGCCTGGCGGTCGGGGAAAGCGCCACGGTCACGGTGGTCGCCACACCGGTCACAAACCCGGCCAAGAGCGAGCGGCGCTTCACGAATACAGCCTTTATCGCCGCGTCTGAGGCGTTCGATCCGGACCAGGACAATAATACCGCCACGTTACAACTCCACATTATTGGAAAGACACACTAGGATAGGCACCGTTCGAGGCGCAGATCCCCGGCTTCTGTCCGGAAAGGGCGCTAAAAGTTCATGTCATCCCTCCACAGGAGCACCCGGCCGGTGTGAGGGATCTCACTTCATAATCACGTGAAAGAGATCGTTCGCTCCGCAGGGCAGCGTACGCCCCCTTCGGTCAGGATGACACAGGGTGCAAAGTTCATGTCATCCTGAGCGAGCGCTAGCGGCGACCGAAGAATCTCATATTTGCTTGTCCTTTTCGATATTGGCGGGGCGAGATGAGCCTTCGACATGCCCTAGCGGGCACGCAGGACATCACCTTGCCCCTATGTAAATATGTCATGGCCTCAGCAAAATAGCCGGGGTCGCGAGGCGGCGTTCATCCACCCGTGCTGTTCCTGGATACCCTGAAGATGCAGCTGGTGCAAGACGATTTGCATGAATTGGAGCTTTGCGAGCAGGGTGGGATTCAGTTCGACTATGATTGCATGCTCGAGAGTGTCACACTGCTCCTCGCGGATGTCCGTGATCTGATCGAGCACCTGCTGGATGAATGATAGACAGGGTTATGTTCCGTCCGATAAACCCCAGCCGGATTGGCTGGAGTTTTGTTTTGGGGAGTCTCCCTACCCGAACCTAAGGGAGTATACTAAGAAATACACCCCGAAAGCCTGACAAGAGTAGTCTGAATACAGTGCCATTTGATCATGTTTGCCTGCAAGTATGTCAAACAACCCCTCAATTGACCGTCAGGATGCCGGGTGCTATAGTGGATACACGGTTAACCTTTTATCACACCAATATTCGTGAGAGTTTGAAAGGTTCGCTGTCAGCCCCGCCCTAGCAATAGGGCGGTGTGCTAATGGAAGTCCAGCCTGAGCGCTGGATATTTTTGTTTCTAGCCACCTATAACGAGGCAATGAGATTCTTCCCGGCACCGCCCCAGTGCCCCACGGGGGAATGACATTGGGTTCTCACTCAATGTTATTCTGTTAGCTCCTATCCCCGAAAAATGAAAATTCGAGCGTTTATAAGTAGTAAAAGGAGTGTTCCATGGCTACTGTAAACGATACTTCCAAATCAACTGAGGACCTGGTCTTTAACTACCGCACCCTGCGCCTGATCATCGGCGCGCTGGCTTTTGCATTTCCGGCGATGGTGATCGCGCTGACCGGTGAGGTCACCACCTCGATCAGCGCTTCCTACTACAAAGAGCCGGCACGCGACGTCTTTGTCGGCTTCCTGTTCGTGATTGGCGCCCTTTTGATCTCCTATAAAGGGCACGTCCAGGAAGTGATGGAAAGTG
>DATHUN010000063.1:0-7332 GCA_035462205.1 Anaerolineales bacterium | reverse complement strand
AAAAGTATTCATGAGCTTGCTGCCAACCTAACGCTTGTATTGACGGCGGTCCACATTGCCTTACGCTGGGAGTGGGTCAAAGCCGCGATCGTCCGTTTGGTCGTAACCCCATTTCGCAAAATCGAAAAAGCGGACTCGGTGCTGACAGAAGAAGACGGGCTGTAGAGGTCCGAATGAAATTCCTCTGGCGTTCTCTGCTGGTACTTGCTGTGGCTGTTGCCTTTGGCTTCGCACTGTATTATGCCGTCCAAGCGTTGCCGAACGACGCGCCAAGTCCTCGCCCGAATGCCAATATCCAACCGCAAAACGGAAGTAACACGCCCCGCCCGGAGCGCGCAGAGAAAGATCGCGGCAGAGGCATTGGTTTGCGATTCATTCTCGGTTTTGCCAGACGTATCCTTGTGTTTTCGGCGTTGATATTTTTTGCCGTGCTTGGAAAAAATTATCTCTTTGAGAGAAAGCCAACCAGGAAGCAGACCCCAGATTGACAGTTTTGTCAGCAGTGCGAAAATTCACCTTTGATTTCTTGCTCTCTGCTCCTTCTCATTGTATATTCATGAAAATTTACATCAGGGAACAATATGACCACTCCAACACCGCACCCCACCTATCGCATTGCCGACTTGCATGAATCGGACCGCCCACGCGAGCGCCTCGCCACATTAGGACCACAAGCTTTATCCAACGCTGAGTTGATCGCCATCCTCCTGCGAGTCGGCGTAACCGGAGAAAATGCCGTCCAGGTGGGACAGCGTTTGCTCAACAAATTCAAAGGCTTAACCGGACTTCATCGCGCACCGTTCAACGAATTGATGGAACAGCGTGGTCTCGGCGAAGCAAAAGCCGCTCAAATCAAGGCTGCGATTGAACTAGGAAGAAGGCTGGCGCTTGAATCTCCGGAAGAACGTCCCAGCATCAACTCGCCTGCCGACGCGGCAGCCCTGGTGCAGTACGAAATGTCGGCCCTCGAGCAGGAGCACTTGCGGGTGATGCTGCTCGACCGGCGGAACCGGGTGTTGGAAACAGTCGAAGTGTATAAGGGTTCGGTCAATTCTTCTCAAGTACGAGTTGGGGAACTGTTTAAGGAAGCCGTACGAAAAAATGCCTCTGCACTGATCGTCATTCACAACCATCCCAGTGGCGACCCCGCTCCGAGCCCTGATGATGTCGCCGTAACACGAGCCATCGTCCAGGCGGGAAAATTATTGGATGTAGAAGTGCTCGATCATCTCGTCATCGGCCAGGGACGGTGGGTTTCGTTGAAGGAGCGCGGCTTGGGGTTTGCATAACATGCAACGTTTTACAGACTCCGCTTCACTCCAAACACATTAAACTCTCCGGTTGGCGTTTCCCAATCCACCTTTGCCTCGTCCACCCGTGACGAGCGCGGACCTTGTTTCACCGCTTCGATCAATCGTTCCACTTTGTCGCGCTCCCCCTCTGCAATTGCCTCCACTGTGTCGTTACCCACATTACGCACCCAGCCTGTTAATCCACTGATTTGACGGGCACTATATTCCACATGGGCGCGGAAGCCAACGCCTTGGACGCGTCCCTTTACCCAGATATGCGCTCGGACCTTGCTGTCATTTTCTGATAAAGGTTTCTGGTTCATTATGACTCCCTTTCTTGCGTGTGGAACTCAAGATACCCATCAATGGGACGAATAACACCAAGCATAAAAGTACCAGATACGGCGTCATATTTTGTAGGGCCGGCAGGAATGAAAATTTCCCCAAGGCGACAGATTGCCATCTGGCTTCGAGAATTGGGAGCGAGTCTCCAAAGGCAAGTTCTGTACCGCGTTGGCAGTCCACGCCGCCGGCATAGAGACTGGCAAGCTTCAAGATGTCTGTGGACCCATAGGTGTCACGCAGATAACTCGTAAAGGACCGAGATTCGGCGTACGCCAGGAACGCCTGTCCTGTATCGCCGGGAAAAGAAACGCATAGACCTTCCAGTGGAATCAGCTGATTGCCCGAAGCTGCGTCTGCAAGTGCGCGGTCATACTCGGGATTGGGGTGGGTCTCTGCAAGCGCCGCCGTGCCTTCGCGCAACCAGGCTGGAATATTCTCATATCCTACACCGATTGCGCGCGACATCATTACATGCATCAGCTCATGCGGGATGCGCTGTTGCATGAGGGCTTTCTGATCAGCACCGGGCTCGATCGCCACCATGACAACACCCAGCGCTGGGTCGGCATGACCGGCGATCCACTCACTGTCACCCTCCCGGAGAGTAGCACGCAGATCGTTCGCGTTGGCATAGATATAGAATTCGATCGGCTGGGCGAGGTCCACTGCCACCAGCTTGCTCACGGAAGCAAGGCCGGATTGAGCCGCCTCCAGCGCCGACTGTCCAAAGCTCGCATCGCCGCTATACCAGCTCACTCGCAGCGACCCCGACTGCAGCGTTTGCCAGGCAAAGCGATCATCCGCGTATCGGACAGAATAGATTTCGCTATTTATAGAGCTGCCATCCGCTAGCGTAACCTGATAACTCCATTTTAGGTCGCTGAACGGCGGGATGATCGTCTGTTTCGTATCTAATACATATTCGGTGCGACCGCCCGCGTCCAGGCGCAATGGCACAATTTGGCGAATGCCCTGTGACTCGTCGAGCAGGATGATCGAAATGCTCTGGATGGGAATCGACGATTTGATCGTGGCTGTGAATGTAATCCGCTCCCCAAACTTGACGGTTGCGACGACATCTTGCAACTCGATTCCTGACTGCGCTCCAGCTGGTAGCACAGAGAAAAAAGTAAAGAGGGCAACAAGAATAAAAGTCAAGACAATCGAAACAGCTTGTTTCAATTTACCGCCCCAAAAAGACAAGTAATGGCGTGAGAGTAAGCGGGCTGAGTAATGTGCTGATAAAAATAATTGCGGTGATCAATTTTGAATCGAGCTGATATTCGGTAGCCAGCACGGTCGCGCTGACCATGCTTGGCATGGACGCTTCGGTCACGCTGCCCTGACGCGCAAACCCTTGAATGCCGAGCAACGCAGCCAGGACCAGCGCAACTGCCGGCGCGATCAACAGACGCAAGGCAACGCTCACTTGCATGGCGCGCAGGCTGCCTGAAAATTCCACACGCGTGAGTTCCACGCCGAGAAGGATCAGCATGAGCGGGATGGTCGCACCGGCTGCTAATTGAATAGTACGATCGACCGGGCCAGGCATCTGAATCCCGAAGGAATTGATCAGGAGTGACAAAACGACTGCATACAAGGTGGGTATCTTGAATAGACCCAAGATCGCCTCTTTGAGATTCATATGCCCGAGCGAAGCAATCAGCACGCCCACACTATAAAAAAGAAACGTCGTCGTAACAAAATAAATACCGGCGTAGGAAAGAGCTTTCTCACCAAACGCAAAGGAGACCAGCGGCAATCCATAATTACCGGTATTGCCAAACATGGTGGTGATCAACACAGCCATCAACACGGGCCGTTCCAGATGGAAGAGCATAGCCAGCAACCAGGTGAGCAACCCCATGACAGTCACTGTACCCAGTGTAAGCGAAATGACACCAATGGCTTCGCTCCAATTAAGATGGTTTTGCAGGAGCAGGTTGAAAATCAACACGGGGCTGAATATATAGAAGACCACACGTCCTAAGCTGCGTGAGTCAATGTGAAGGAGTTTTCCGAGGGCAAAACCAGCTCCGCCAAGGAGCAAAATGGGCAGAATATTGTTGGCGAAGGTGGAGGCGAGAACGGAAAATGACATGGATGTGTCCCAGAACGAAGGTCAGCGAGATTATAACCGCGGGGGTCGAATATCATCGCGAGGAGGGTGTAGCTAGGCCGAGCAATCTCCGAGTAGACGGTTTACTATCCTCGAGGAGAGCTGTCCTTTTCGCTGGATTGCTTCTCGCAGACTCGCAACCCCGGCTGCTTTCGCCGGGGCAATGACATGTAATAAACAAAAACCTTGCGAAGGCTTCGACCTTCGCAAGGTTTGAATGCAATCAATATCTTATATTTCACTTTTCGTCGTCATCGTCTTCATCGATCTCAACGAGATCACTTTCTGGATCGACGGACAACAAGTCAAAGCGGTCGAGATCTTCAGTGAAGGCGAGGTTATCGAGTGCTTCCTCGAGGAACGTAATCTGGTCTTCATCTTCGATCTGGTCGAGCAGGTTTTCGAGATAGGTGCGAACGTCCTCGCCGCCGATCTGGGAAAGAGACCAAATGACCGCGCTCATCACAGCGTCATCTTCCTCTTCGCCTAGCATCTTTAGCAGAAGAGGTCGCGTCGATTTGAGCGAGAGCTCCCCGGCAGCCTGCACTGCAGCTTTGCGAATATTGTCGTTCACGTGGACCAGCGAGCGGGTAACATCATCCGTCCAACGTTCATCGGCGGAACGCCCCATGGCAACGAGTGCACTCGTCTGCCAGTTGGGATCTTCCCGGTGAAACGAAGACTCGATCAAAGTGGCAACCTCGGGACGGGAGGAGTATCCGAGCGATTCCAGGGCAGCGCGGCGAACACGGACATCGTCCTCGCCGGTGACTGCCATCAACAAGGCATCCTCCACCTGACGGTAGATAGTTTCCGGAATTTCCTCGAGCTCGCCCAGATCAACGAACAAATTGAGCACGCGTGCCGCTTCGGCACGTACGCCGATATCGGGATCATTACTCAACATATCCAAATAGGAAGGGATCAGGTCCACGCCTTCGTTTTCACTGAGCAATCGAATAGCGCGCGTCCGGACCTGTGGATCGTCGTCCGTTAAAAGAGCGCGGGCCAAATCGTCAAAGGAGACCAGGGTATCGTGATCCGCCAGGGCGGAAAGCCGATCGAGCACAGAAAGCTTCCGGCTGAGTCCGACGCGGGGCCAGACATCCAGAATGCTCTTGAGCTCCGTGGTCCCAAGATCCGAAAATTCACGAAGATAGTGTTGTGGGAAATCCTTATTGGTTTCCACCAGAGAGTCGATGACTTTTTGAAAGGAAAGAGGTTCAGTATTCATTTAAGGAATGTTTATGTTTGCAGGATTAATGAAGTCCATGACGTTGACATAGAGCATGAAAAGAAGCAGGAACGCCATGCCCATGCCATGGACAAAGTTTTCCACCTGCGGCGAGACGCGCCGGCGGAAGATCAGCTCAGGCAGGATAAAGATAATGCGCCCACCGTCAAGCGCTGGGAACGGGAACAGATTGAACACACCCAAACTGATGGTGAGAGAAGCAAGCAATTCCAGCGTGCGGACAGGTTGATCGACGGGGTTCGTCGTAGTGGGTGTAGCAGGCGTATTACTGCTGTTATTATTGTTGCTGGCTTCTACATCGTGCGAGACGCTCTGCTGGAGGACATCATAAATGCCTTTGAGACCAATGATGCGTCCCTGTTCTGGGGAGACTGTGCCACGCAGTAATTGCGCCGGCAAGGAGATCAGAGCCCGGACACTATATCCCGTGTACTGGATGCCCAGTCCAAGTGTTTCACCGATCGAAGCGCGCTGCTTGAAGGGCACACCCAACCCCACACCGATCATGGCGCGATTTTCGGTTGGGTTCAAGTGCGGTGTCGCGACAAGCTTGATTTCCTCACCGTTTCGATTGACAACGAAATTGATCGGTTTATCGACATTACTGTCAATGATCTCGCGCAATTCATCATAGTTGGAGATCGCCTGTACATTTCCGCTGACAAGTATGTCACCATCCTGGAAACCAGCCGCCGCGGCGGAGCTCTCCTTCACGACCGAGGCGATCAACACTTTCGTGGTATCCGGAACACCGACGCGGTTGAAAATAATACTGTAAATGATGACCGCCGCCAGCAAGTTCATCAGCGGACCGGCAAACAGCACGGCAAGACGCTTCCAGGGGCTCGCAGCGGCGAGTCCGCCCGGGACATTGGGATCATTCTCGCCCTTCGGGCGGACGAAGCCTCCGAGTGGGAGCCAGTTCAACGTAAAACGTGTGCCTTTCCAGGTGAAAAGTTTCACCGCACCAGGAGTGGGCAGACCAATGCCAAATTCTTCTACTTCAATGCCACACAGCCGCGCAACAATAAAATGCCCAAATTCATGGATGAGCACCATGCCACCAAAGGCAAGGATAAACACAATCCAGGTTAAAACAGTTTCATTCATAAGCTTTTCCTTCGCGCGAGATTATATCGCCTTTTAAAATGACAACCTGTCTCGGTGAGATATTTCTAATACTATACATATGTCCTGGTTTTCAGAATAGGGATTCCCCCTAAAAAACGGGTAAATTTCTTGTCATTTTCGAACATCATTCCTGAAATCTCGAATAGAATCAGCGCAAATCATGTTGCGGTCCTATTTGATTTACGTTACTTCCCGCCTATCGAGGATCATCGACCAAATGTCTGACACATGTATTTTTTGCAAAATTGTTTCGCAAGAAGCCAAAGCAACGGTCGTTTATCAGGATGAACAGGTAACCGCGTTTCGGGATATCCATCCGGTGGCGCCCACCCATATTTTGATCGTGCCGAATAAGCACATCGACTCGGTCGGAACGCTTGAACCTGAAGATGAACAAATCATCGGTCATATCTTTACGGTGGCACGGAAACTCGCCGAAGACGAGGGAATTGTAAAGGGTGGATTTCGTATGATCACGAACACCGGTCCGCACGGCGGGCAGACCGTGTTCCACCTGCATGTTCATTTAATTGGTGGACAGAGGATGAGGTTTCCGATGGGGTGAATAAGTAGAGGCGACCCAATGGGTCGCCTCTACCAGGTTATCTTTTCGTTAGAGGGCTACCTTTGAGCTTGCTCTTCGGCTGGCTGGAACGATAAGCATAATATCCCAGGCCGGCGCCGCCCAGCAGAAGCAGCAGGCCAAAAATGCCGAGCGGCGACGAGCGGCTGCCTTCCTGATCGGTCGATTCGCTGATGGTTACCGCTTTGGACTGCGCCCCGAAATCGATCGAAGCACGGTCTCCCGCTTTGACGGTCAGTTTGTAGCTCAGCAACATGGTGGCGTTATATTGATCGGGCACCGCCACGGTGACGTTGTAGTCGCCGGCCGGCACATCCACAAAACAGGCCCGCACCGGGTCGGCCGTATCCGGGTCGGTGGCGGAAGATGTATTCTCGGTCTTCGAATAGGAACCATTCAGGTTGGTCAGGCTGACCGCGCCGCCATCAATCCCGAACTCCGTCTCTTGCCGCAGGGAGTCGCCATTCTTGTCGTCGAAGAGCAGCACACAGACTTCCGTGGTACCGCTGACCGGCGTGGCGGTAACCGTCGGCGACGGAAGTGTGGGTGCAGGGCCGGTGGGAAGATTCTGGACAGCCAAACCCACCACGAGCGCCTGCCCACTTGC
>DATHUN010000062.1:0-2065 GCA_035462205.1 Anaerolineales bacterium | reverse complement strand
AATCAAACCGAAACCGATGTCGTGCAGGAATTGTCGCTTCGAATACAGCCACACGGAAAGATAAATCACTGAAACCAGCTTTGCCACTTCCGAGGGCTGGTAGGAACCTTGATAGAGTGTGCGCGAGGCACCAAGACGAATCTCATTGATAATCGACACGGTGATCAACAAGCCAATTGTGCCGAGCATGGCAATGAGGACCACTCGCCGCCAGTGATGATAATCAAACAAGGACAACAGAAATGCCAGGATCACGCCGAGCGCCAACCAGCGTACCTGCCGCAGGAACATGTAACTTGGTGTGCCATATTCGTTGAAAGAGAAATCGTACGAAGCCGAATACAACATGATCAAGCCGAAGACCACGAGCGCGATCACCGCTAAGACCAGCGGCATGTCGAACCCACGCGACAGACTCCGTTTCGCAGGGGCGAGGGACATGCGGTTATTTACGAAAGTTCTTGTACCCATTCTCTAAACCTTTCTCCACGTTCAGCAAAATCCTTGAACTCATCAAAACTTGTCCCGCCGGGAGAGAGCAGGACGACATCACCCGACTTGGCAACTTCCGCCGCTTTTCGGATCGCCTGATGCAAATTACTAGCGCGCGTGATGAAGTGGTTTTCGCGCAGTCGCAGACTTTCAGCCACTTTCTGAATTTTGTCAGCCGCCTCGCCGAAGATCACCACGTGATCGACACGTTCATTGACCAGTTGCATCAACTCTTCCCAGGGCAAATTTTTGTCGCGCCCGCCGAGCAGTAAAACGATCGGCTCGTCGAATGCACGGATGGCGGCCATGCTGCGCTCCGGAGCGGTAGCGATCGAGTCGTTGTACCAGCGCACTCCGTTAAGTTCACGAACCAACTCCAGACGGTGCGGCACGCCGCGAAAATCTTCCACTGCTTCAAGCATCGCATCGAGCGGAAAGCCTGCCGCGTGTCCGATCGTGAACGCCGCAAGAACATTCGCTAGATTGTGATCGCCGCGCACGGAAATCTTTTCGCGCGGCATCAACGGTAGATAGGCAATGCCGTCGCGCAGGTTCAACAAGCCATCGTGATAATAGGCACCGCTCAAGCCTTCCTCTAGCTCATGCAAGCTGAAGGTAAACAATTTCCCTTTCACCCGGTTGCGCAGGCTCCATGCACCATGATCATCGCGTCCCAGAACTGCTGTATCCTTGTCAGATTGAAATTCCAAGATTCGGCTTTTGGCGGTGGTGTAGGCTTCCATCGTTCCATGGCGGTCCAGATGGTTGGGCGTGATATTCAAAATCGCGGCAATGTTTGGCGAGATCGTCATCTGCTCCAATTGGAAGGAGGAAAGCTCCAGAATGGCAACGTCATCGGATTTCATGTCATCCACGTAATTGATCAGTGGATCGCCAATGTTTCCGCCAACATAGGCTTTATCGCCATAGGAATTTTTCGCCATGTTGCCAACCAGAGTCGTCGTCGTTGTCTTGCCAGCCGAGCCGGTAATACCAATGGTCTTACAGGGAACCACTTCCATGAAGATCTGCGAGTCGTTCGAAAGGGGAATACCACGCTTCACAGCTTCAACGATGATCGGCAGAGTGAGCGGAACACCGCCCGAAGGACAAAGCACATCCGTCGAATCCAACAGTTCCAGTGGATGACCACCCAGCGCCCATTCGATGGGATATTCGGCAAGCGATTCGCGGGCGACGCGCAAATCCGCAGCGCTGCGCATATCGCTCAATGTCACGCGCGCACCATGGATGGAAAGCCAGCGTGCCAGGGCAAGTCCCTGCCGTGCGGCTCCCAAAATCAAAACGCGTTTGCCGGACCAATTCGATGTCATAATTACCGATTCATCACACCAATGCCAATCCCATGCCGACCATTGCGGCAAGCAGACCGATCAACCAGAACCGTTGCACCACTTGTGTTTCACTCCAGCCAAGCAGCTCAAAATGCAAATGGAGCGGAGCCATTTTGAAGAAGCGCTTACCTTTGGTCATCTTAAAATAAGCGACCTGAATCACCACGCTCAATGCCTCACTCACCGGGATCACCGCAATCACGAGCAAAAGCGGCCAC
>DATHUN010000061.1:0-4247 GCA_035462205.1 Anaerolineales bacterium | reverse complement strand
AAGTCCTTGATTTCGGCGATGTACGAGAAATCGCTTTTTCCCAGCCCACCCTGGGGAACAGGCAGATCACGGGCTTGTTGAATTAATTTACGGGCACGGGCAATCCGTTCGGCGGCCGGGACGAGCTTCGGCATAAATGCTCCTCGATAAAATATGTAACTTATTGAGTAGTAACCTGTCTCAATCATAACGCGTCTTGTAGGAAAGAGAAAATTCCATTTCTCATCTGCGCATCATATGCACACTTCTCGTACTTATCCAATTGCTTTAAAATTGGAGTGTTAAAATCAGTTCCTTGCTTTGACCTTTATTGTTGAAACGGTCTCTTGCTGTAAACTGGTTATCCTTTTACCTATAGGAGATACCACCGTGGAAATGAGATCCAATCCCACCCAAAGAAATCCGAATACACAAGTAATGTCGCCGGATGGCTACCATCGCGCCCTCGACAATATGCTTGAGGGTTGCCAGATCATTAGTCATCACTGGCGTTACATCTATGTCAATAAAGTTGCTGCACAACACGGACGGCAATCTGTGGATCAGCTTTTAAATCGCACCATGATGGAAGTCTACCCGGGCATCGAGAACACGGAGCTTTTTTTCGTGCTCAAGCACTGCATGGAGCATGGCGTCGCGCGCCAAATGGAGAATCGCTTCGAACATCCCGACGGAACCGTGGGATGGTTCGAAATCAGCATTGAGCCAATCCCCGAGGGCTTGTTCATTCTTTCGATGGATGTGACCCAGCGCAAGCTTGCGGAACTCCAGACGCAGAAACAATTGGCGCGCTTGAGTGCCCTGCGCAAAATTGATATGGCGATTCTCTCCAGTTTCGATCTCAACCTCACCCTGACTGTTGCGGTGGATCAGATTGTGGAACAGTTAGGCGTGGATGCCGTCGGCGTGCTGCTGCTGGACGCCGCGTCGAATACGCTGAACTATAGCGCTGGACATGGTTTTCTATCCGCTAACCTCGAGCATGGAAAGATCCGGCTCCCCGAGGGACATGCCAGCCGCGTGGTCCTCGAGCAGCGCCAGATCCACATTCCGGATCTGCAGAAAGTCCACGACTTTGCGCGGATGCCGCTGCTGGAGAGCGAAGGATTCACGATGTACGTTGGCACGCCGCTCGTCGTCAAGGGAAAGGTACGCGGAGTCTTGGAAGTTTTCAACCGTGCGCCCCTGACCCTCAACCAGGAATGGCTCGATTATCTGGAGATGCTCGCCGGACAGATCGCCATCGCGGTCGATAACGGCACCTTGTTCCGTGACCTGCAACGCAGCAATGCCGAGCTCATGCTGGCGTATGAAGCCACGCTCGAGGGCTGGTCGGCGGCATTGGACCTACGCGATCGCGAAACGGAGGGTCATACGCAACGCGTAACCGCCATGACGATCAAACTGGCGGAAGCGATGGGGATCAAGGATTTTGAGCTAATCAATATCCGCCGTGGCGCGCTGCTGCATGATATCGGCAAAATGGGGATCCCGGATCATATTCTGCTCAAGCCCGCCAAGCTGAATGAGGAAGAATGGCAACATATGCGGATGCATGCTGTCTATGCATATAACCTGCTTTCCAATATTAACTACCTGCGGGACGCGCTTGATATTCCCTACTGTCATCATGAGAAATGGAACGGCACCGGCTACCCACGCGGATTGAAGGGGGAAGAGATTCCGCTTTCGGCGCGAATTTTCGCAGTTGCCGATGTTTACGACGCGCTGACGTCAGATCGTCCCTATCGGCGGGGATGGTCCCACCAGAGTGCATTAGCTTACATCCAGGAGCAGTCCGGTCACTATTTCGATCCCAAAATCGTGGACGTGTTCCTGAATATGTTCCGCGAACCAGCTCAAGTTCCCCAACCAAATTAAAAAAATCTGTTAGAAATCTCATCCTATTGCAATATAGTAGTGAGTACAATGGACAATTCTGGAAAAGGAAGCATCTAACAGATGAGTGCGTCCAATACTGGTATAGATTTCGAAACAATTCTGGCTGACGAGCGTCCGCGCCTCGTGCGATTGTGCGCGTGGTTTGCAAGCAACGAGGATGCTGCTCAGGACCTGGCACAGGAAACGTTGATCGTCGCCTGGAAAAACCGCGATCAATTGGAGTCTCCTGATAAGCTCAAACCCTGGACCTCGGCAATTGCTCGCAATATCTGTTTGAACTGGTCGCGGCAAGCTTCCCGTGAGCAGGCTCATTCGGTCGCGATAGATCCGGATGAGGACTCCTTCGAGGACGAATTTTCGGATGACACGAACCTGGAGCTGGAATTGGACCGCCAGGAACTGGCAAACCTGCTGGATAAGGCGCTCGCGATGCTGCCGCCCGAAACGGGACAGATGCTGATCGAGCACTACATCCAGGAATCCTCGCACGCCGAAATCGCCGAAAAAATGCATCTACAACCGGGCGCGGTCGCAGTCCGTTTGCAACGCGGCAAGTTAACACTACAAAAAATATTCCGCAAGCATCTGCAGGCCGAATCACAGGCTTTTGGTTTAATCCAGACTAGCCGTGCTGGCTGGGAAGAGACAAATATCTGGTGCCCTTGTTGCGGACGGGCGCGGCTGCTAGGTAAATTCCAAAAGAATGAAGTGTTCGCCTTACGTTGCTCCCAATGTGACCCGGATCCGCAAAGCATCATGGCCGGTTTGGATTTGACAAAGCCCTATCATGCGCGTCTTTTAGGGAATACAAAAAGCTACAAGCCGGCATATTCCAGGCTGTTGACATCCTTTGCCCCGCTGTACCGTCAGGCACTGCAATCGCATGGCGCGGCATGCCTGGCATGCGGGCATATCGTGCATGTCACAATCGACGAAATGAGAATCAAAGCAGACCGCAAGGGTATGAAACAGATCCGTCTGCAGTGCCCGGCTTGCGGCTGGGCTTCCAATAAAGCGTTATCGGGGCTGGTACTTTCTCTGCCCGAGGCGCAACGGTTCTGGCGACAGCACCCGCGTATTCAGACACTTCCTTCGCAGGAAATCGAAGTGGATGGTTCCCCGGCATTCCTCGTCCGCCTGCAAAGCGTGCAAGACGCCGCTGAAATCACAATCATTGCCCGCTTGGATTCATTCGATCCGATTGCGATCCATACCAACGTAAGCGTCTAAAAATCCCAACGCACTACAACTCAACATACGAAAGGTTGGCACATGTTTAATCTCTTGCGCCGGCGCAATTTCGCGCTGCTCTGGTTCGGCGGGCTAATTTCCATTATGGGAGACCGGGTTCTCCTGGTTGCCCTGCCGTATTTTGTTTATGAGCAGACGGGCTCAACATTTGCCAGCGCGCTGATGGTAGCGGCCGAGTTGCTACCGCGTTTATTGTTCGGCTCGGTGGCTGGCGTGTACGTAGACCGTTGGAATCGAAAGAAAATTATGGTCATCACCAGCATCGCCCAGGGACTGATTATCCTGCCCTTGCTGTTGGTGCACTCCGCCGGATCGATGTGGATCGTCTACCTCGTCAGCTTTTTTCAGACCATGTTTGCCATGTTCTTTGGTCCGGCCGAAAACGCCCTCCTACCACTCCTGGTTGAGCAGGGAGAACTGCTCCCCGCAAACTCTTTGAACGCCCTCAACAATAACATCGCGCGCTTGATCGGTCCCCCCATTGGGGGTGTAATTCTTGCCATCTCCGGATTAATCGGGGTGGTGATCTTCGATAGTATTACCTTTGTTATCGCAGGTTTGATGATTCTCGCCATCACCGGCGCCGCCCGGCCGATGACTACTGCTTCGGCAGATGCAGAGCAATCGCAAGAGCCAACGCGCCCGAGTTTCTGGAAGGAGTGGACGGAGGGAATTAACATCGTCCGGCGGAATCGGATTGTTGCGGTGCTCTTCATCACGGTTGTATTGTTGAACTTTGGCGGCATCATGATCGATCCGCTGGCCGCGCCGTACATGGTGGATGTGGTCAAAGCCGGACCGGCGGTATTTGGCTGGCTGACCACAGTACAAGCTATCGGCGGAATCATCGGCGGTCTTTTGGCAGGAAAGGTTTATCAAAAAATGACCACCGCGCGACTCTATGGCTGGGCAGAACTTGTGCTCGGATTCTTCATCTTCTTACGCTACAACATCCCGCAGTTACCGGTTCTCTTTGTTATGTCGTTTCTGGTCGGTTTGCCGGCTGCTTTGGGCGCGGCAGCGCTGTATACGCTATTCCAACAAAAGGTGCCTAATACCCACATGGGACGGATCATCGGCGCGTTGAATACAAC
>DATHUN010000060.1:0-5637 GCA_035462205.1 Anaerolineales bacterium | reverse complement strand
TATCGGTCATCAAACTTTTCCTTTGCATTTGCAAATTGAGATTCAAATGCTAAGTTTAGATGATTATGCGGCACTTGTAATACGCTGATAGAGTCGAGATAGTTCCAGAGAAGAAAAGAGCCTGGCCCACACGGACCAGGCCCCATCTTCAAATTGAAACGGACGGTGCACCTATGGATACGAAATCAGATTAAAGGTATTCATCACCGTATCGATGACTGCTGTCTCTTTTGTCTTGTCGAACACCGGCGGCTGCGGGTTGTACACACCGGGGTTCACCGAATGGAGCACGAACAGCATGATGATACAGGCATTGTTGCGCAGCGTGGAGTAAGCCGTCCAATCATAGATGTTGCTCAAAGCAACGCCCTGACCACTCTGCTTGGTGAACTGGAGGTTATTAATAGTCACCGTAGTCTTGGGACCGCCATTCTCCAAGCCGGTGGCAACACAATCAGTCTTCCCTTCGGTAACACTGACCTCAATATATTTTTCATGCAGATTGGTGCCCGCGGTCACGATGGGAAGATTTACACGCCCAAAGTTATCCGACTGCTGGGCAATTGTAGAACCAGCAGGAAGGGTGAACTTGAAATTGTACTTTGTGTTTTGATAGGTAGTCGCCGCGGAGGTCGTCGGAGTTGGGGTACTCGTCCCGGAACTGCTCCCGGTCGGGGTCGCGGTTGCGGTTCCCGTAGTGGAACCAGGTCGGTAGATGTGTGGACCGACCCATAGAGCTCGGTCGCCGCTCGCGGTTCCAGCAGAGAGCACGGTGAGGATAAACTTGACATCTTTACCGGCAAGCGCACTCAAGTCCACATCCACATTGAAGAACAATGGTTTCGGGGTATCGACCTTTTCCACGAACGGACCGAAGATCGTTCGAATCGGATCCGTGCCGGTTTGGTAATCGACCCGGAAGGCAACATAGCATAACGTCGCGCCGCCTTCACAGTTAATGGTGGAGCGGAAGCGATCTCCCCTTTGGACGCGGAACGCCGGGTAAAATCCTTGAATGTATCCATCCAGCGTACCCACTCGAGGAGATGGATAGGTGATTAGACCCGGTCGAGGATCGGTCGCCCCTGTTTCCAGCTTGGAGCTGGATCCTGTCAGCACAAAGCCCTTTGCCATGTCGCCGTCTGTGCCGGGGCATGGCAATGTAGAAGCTGCGCGGCTGACCCAGGTCGCTTTACAAGCGTTTGCGACGAAATCAAATGCAACACTGGATCCGGCTGCTGTAGGAGTTGGTGTTGGACCCGTTGCCGTTGGGGTCGGTGTGCTGGTCGGTCCGCCGGGTGTGGCGGTTGGCCCAGAAACCTTGATATCGATCCACCAGGGCTTATTGCCTTGCGCACCCAGACCAAACAGGGCACCATTGGCATTTTTGAACATCCAGTAGCCACGATACGAACCGGCCGTGGAAGGTGCGGTCATGTTGACCGAGAAGTCAAACGTTTGGCCGACGGCAACATTTTGTGTGAACGCCAAGCTTGCCGGAGCGCCCATTTGTTGACCGCTGAAGAACACCAATTGATAAGAGGTGGTCCATGGACAAGTTCCGACGTTCTTCAAGCGCCAGGTCTTGGTGAACGTCGCGCCCGGAGCTACAACAGTTCCATCCGGATAATTTACATCCGCGATGAACTGTGCCTTGTCACATGCTGACGGAGGGACAGTAACTGTCCCCGTTGGAGTCGGCGTGGCAGTTTGTGGCGTACCGGTCGAGGTGGGTGTGGGTGTAGTTGTACCGCCTCTGCGAGCGATGATCGGGTTACCCCACAACGCTCTATCACCAACCGGGGAACCATAAGCGGAGATGTAGAGAATGAACTTGACAGTCTGTCCCGCTAATGGACTGAGGTCTAGGTTGGCGTTATACGTCAAGCCTTCGAACCTCTCGCGGAAGGTCCAAAAGGTGCGGATCGTGGTACCAACTTTGTAATCCAAGCGATAAGCCACATAGCAGGAAGTTGCGCCCGCCTGACAGCCAACGGTCGCCTGGAAACGATCGCCACTTTGAACCGTGAAATCCGGGTACTCTGCCTGGATAAATCCATTTGTAATCTGCTGCGGAGAGAAGAGCATACCGGGTTGCGAGGCAGTGACGCCGCTTTCGAAGTTGGGCTTATCCAGCTTCAAAGCGAATCCTTTCGCCTCTCCTTCCGTGCCTGGGAAAGAAAGTCCGCCGGCGCCACTGGACCAAGTGGCGGAACTCGCATTCGCCGTAAAGTCATACGCGGTACCGGTTGTCGTGGATCCATTCACATTGATTTCCACCCACCAATCTTTGAGGGCGTTGTAACCGATTCCAAACAAGGTGCCGGTTGCATTCTTGAACTTCCAATAGCCGATGTAATGACCGGCTGCGCTCGGCGCTGTCATATTCACGGACACGTCTACAGTTTGACCCGGCGCTACACTATTCGGGAGGGGAACCGAGGTGGTCGTTCCCATCTTCTCACCCGAGTCATACACCATCGTATAGCCTGTTGTCCATGTACAGGTACCGATGTTGCGCAGGCGCCAGGTCTTGGTGAATGTCGCACCGGGGTCGAACCTCATCCCATCGGGGACGGTAACATCGGCGACGAACTGTGCCCAATCACAGGTCGCGGCCGAAGCTGGCGAAGCTGTCACCGCTGCGGGCACAAGCGATAACAACATCGCGACAACCAACATAATAGAAGCCGTTTTCAATCGGGGTTTCATAAGAGCCTCCTCCAATACATCCAGTCATTTAGAACGCCAGAGCCATGGCAATAGTTCCAAACGAGAGTCGGGTGATAGTCAACCTCCACAAGGGGCCAACACCCAGGTGAAGCCAGCATTGACTATACGCCTCTAGTATATCTTTTCTTTAAGGATTGTTCAATATCTGAAACATGACTCTTTTTACTTATAATGAGCGTATGCCGCGTACCATTCTGCACATTGACCTAGACGCTTTTTTCTGTGCCGTAGAGGAAAATCAGAATCCGTCGTTGCGCGGCAAAGCATTCGCCGTGGGAGGGAAGCCTGAGGAACGCGGCGTGGTCGCGTCGTGCTCGTACGCGGCGCGGCGGATGGGCGTCCGTTCGGCGATGCCGATGTCGAAAGCGCTCAAGCTCAGCTCGCGCTTGATCATTGTCCCCTCCCGGCATCACCTGTATAGCGAGGTCTCGCGCCAGGTCATGGGAATTCTTCGTGAGCAGACTCCGCTGGTGGAGCAAATCTCCATCGACGAAGCATTTCTCGATGTCTCAGACATTCGTGACGAGGCCGAACCGTTCGCGCGTGGACTGCAGAGGCGCATTCACGACGAATTGCAACTCCCCTGCTCGATCGGGATCGCTTCGAACAAACTCCTTGCAAAACTCGCCACCGAAGTCGGCAAAGCGCTCGCGTTGCAACGAATCAAAGCCCAGGGGTTGACCGAGCCTCCGAATGCAGTGACGGTTGTCTCCATAGGAGAGGAAGCGGCATTTTTGAATCCGCTGCCCGTTGATATGCTCTGGGGTGTCGGTCCAAAAACATCGGCGCGGCTGACCGAGCTGGGAATCTACACGATTGGGGATCTGGCAAAGTGGCCCGAGGTGGAGTTGATGCGCTTGTTCGGCGAGAATGGACGCGACCTTGCGCGGCATTCCAAAGGAGTCGATGACCGCCCGATCGTGACCGAACGCGAAACAAAATCCATTAGCCAGGAAATTACCTTCTCAAAAGATGTGCGCGATGACAAAGTGCTGGAAGCAACCGTGCGCGAACAATCGGTGGAAGTGGCTCGACAGTTGCGAAAAAACAATCTGGCGGGCAAAACCATAAAATTGAAGATCCGCTGGCCCGATTTCACAACGCTGACGCGCCAAACAACATTGAACGATCCAACCGACCAGGATGATGTCATCACCATGACAGCGCTGGATCTATTGAGTGCCGTTCGCAAGTCTAATCAAGCTGTGCGTCTGATCGGCGTCGGCGTCAGTGGGCTTGGAGCACCGATTCGTCAGCTTGGTTTATGGGATATGGCTGTGGAACGCTCCCGTCGCTTACAGCAGGCAATGGATACATTGAATGAAAAATATGGGCGGGATGTCATCCGTAAAGGAGAATACAGTGAAAACGATTGATTTCAAAAAGGAATGCAAATATCTCTCTGTGCCTTCGGAAAAGAAGGTCGAAATCATACACATGCCCTGCCTGCAATTGCCACGATCGACGGGCTATCGAAAATGAGTCGGCTCCGCATTACAAAGAGATAAACTGTGCACTGTTATTATCACCCCGATAGGCCCGCTATTGGACTCTGCAAATACTGTCAGCGCGGGTTGTGCTCGGAATGCGTAGCAAACGCAGGCGATTCGTTGGCTTGCAAAGGCTTACACGAGGAACAAGTCCGTGCCATGGAAGCGTTAATGGAGAAGAATATTCTGCAATCCAAGCGCGTCGGCTCCGACTATTTTCGGAATACAGTTTTCTACGGGATCGTTGGTATACTGTTCGCCGCATTCGGGCTTTCCCAGCTCAAATGGCTGGGATTGCAGGCTGTTGTTTATTTGGCAATCGGGTTAGCACTACTTTGGGCAGCAGCTGCAAATTATTTCGAGAGCAGGAAATATAAATAAGCCATTCTCCCGGTAGTTGAGTAGCCTCGAACGGTTTTAGAGGGGTGTATCGAAACCACCAATTTGATGTTTACATGCAATTACTGGTTTCGATACGGGCAAGAATTACACTCGCTCTACTCAACCAACAGATCTGGGAAGGAAGACTATGGGCACTTGGATATCGCACTTGCGAGTTGCGGAAAACTTATTGCCGCACTTTCCAGAAGTGGACGAAGTCACTTTTACGTTTGGCAACCTCTCGCCCGACTCCGGAATTCCGAATGCCGATTGGACAGAGTTTGATCCGCCCAAGGAGGTGACGCACTTTTTGCGCAAGGACGGGGAAGAACACGAGATCCACGATCTTGTTTATTATCAACAATATTTAATGGATATCCAACCGGGAGATGACATCCGGCTTTATAGTTTTCGCCTCGGCTATTTCTTCCATTTGATTTGCGACATTATGTGGTCAAACCGAATTGGGAAGGCGACCTAGCACCAGTTTAGGGATTTATTTGAAAAAGACCCAAAGAGAGCGGTCAGCCTCGTCAAAGACGACTGGTACGGGCTTGACCAGCTATATGTTCGCGATCATCCCGAGCATATTTTCTGGCGCGTGATCATGACGAACCCCTTCCCACCGTCCTACTTGCCGTTCGTCAAAAATCAAGCATTGCACCACCAATACGATCACATCCGTAAGTTTTACAGCGAGCAGGAGGATAAGTGGTTCTTGTCCATTCCTTACCATTATTTGAATGAAGCAACGATGACCCGCGTCGTAAACGAGAGCATCGAGGCAATATTGATTGTTCATGAAAAAGTGAACCTTATAAAGAATTTGGATGGACTCAAAAGTAGCGTCAGCCTGCTGCCCGAATACTTAACGACCCCCTATGATGAGCCTTTAGGAAACATGTTATCCCTCTGACAGGCCGTCTCGACTGATTTGCCTAGCAAATCACGGGCTCGCGGCCCGAACAGGGGCACAGGGCGGTGTGAGGGAGTGCTCCTTATGATCGAAGGATCTCGCGTTTAATGCCAGAGA
>DATHUN010000059.1:0-8491 GCA_035462205.1 Anaerolineales bacterium | reverse complement strand
GTCAGGGTCAAGTCGACGTTGTCGGTTCCGTGCACGGCACTTTCCCAGCCATCGCAGAAAACATGATGAACATGACTGATGTACTCGATGACTTGTCTGCCGATCGGGAATTCAACCAAGCCTATCTAGAGACCGGCTTGTTGGGATCCCAGGACTACCTCTATTATGTCCCGTGGATGCAGGCCACCTACATTATGGCAGCCAACAAGGATGCCCTTCAGTATCTGCCGGCAGGCGCTGACATCAATGCACTGACCTGGGATCAATTTGCTCAGTGGTGCCAAAATTTGCTCGATGAAACCGGTGGTCCGAAATGCGGATTGCCCCACGGAGCTATGGGGCTCTTCCATCGCCTCTTGCAAGGCTTCCTATGGCCCTCCTTCACCGGTGGCATGGTCACCAAGTTCCAGAGCCAGGAAGCTGCCGACATGCTGACATGGGCGCATGATAAACTGTGGCCCACCATTCACCCTCAATCTATCAGCTATGATTTCATGCAGGAGCCGCTGCTCTCTGGTGAAGTCTGGGTGGCCTTCGATCATGTTGCCCGGCTCGCCCAGGCTTTCAACGAACAGCCGGACAAATTCGTGGCTTTCCCGGCCCCGGCTGGTCCCGCCGGTCGCGGTTACATGCCGGTCATCGTTGGGTTGGGCATCCCCAAAGACGCTCCAAACCCGGACGCGGCGAAGGAACTGATCGATTACCTGACGCAGCCGGCGACGCAGGCGAAGATCCTACGAGACCTATCCTTCTTCCCGGTGGTCAGCGGTGTGGATACCGCTAACCTGCCGCCCGGCGTGGCACTCGAAGCTAAGGCGGTCGAAGCAACCGTGAATGCGACGGATGCAATCCCTGCATTGATACCCGTGGGATTGGGCGCGCGCGGCGGTGACATTAACCAGATTTATCGAAATGCCTTTGACCGTGTGGTCATCAATGGCGAGGATGCCAAGACCGTGCTGGCTTCAGAAGCTGCCAATTTGAAATCCCTCCTGGAAGATACAGGTGCACCCTGTTGGGCTCCTGATCCGCCCAGCGAGGGAGCGTGCCAGGTCGAGTAAGCGGACCCTTCTCAACAATCGAGGGTGGCGCAAGCCAGACGCTTGCGCCACCCTGTTCACTTTGCAGGCGCATTTCGAGGTGACAATATGACAAGCGATTCCCCTGTTGAAAGTCAATCGCAGCAAAGAAAACCACGGATCAATTGGACGCCTTATTTGTTGATCCTGCCCTCCCTGGTCTATTTAGCCCTCTTCTTTGCATGGCCAATGGTCAGTGGCCTGAACATGGCGGTCCGGGATGAGGGGGCAGCGCTCGTATTGTTAGGGGAAGCGAAGCGTGATGGTCAATCGGTTGGGCAGTTACCACGTGGTGCACACGTCAGCATTCTTGATCGGCAGGGCAATACAATTCCAGCGGAGGAACTGGCTCTCGGCAACTTGACGACCGAAACCTGGTTCCAAATTCGCGGTCAGGATACTACGGGTCAGACTATCGAAGGCTGGGTGTCAGACCAGCGAATCAGAGTGCGCGAATCAGATGCCAATGGTGTACCTCGTTCCGGCACCGTCAGGTCCGTAATCAGCAGCACCGCCGATCCACAGACGAGTGTATTCGCAGAACCAAACGAAAACAGCCAGGTACTAGGCAAGCTGGAGGCACGCGCCCCGGTCAATATTGTTAACCAGACCACCTTAGAGGTATGGTTTCAGATTCGAGGCGAAAATGGGAATCAAACGGTAGAAGGCTGGGCTCCCTCACGTTACATCCGCGTCTTGGGGGATGGAACCGAGGGACGCATCGATCAGGGAAACATCAGCCAATTTACAATCCGCTTCCTTCAGAGGATGTTTTCCGACCGCTTCTTTATGCCCGCTCTCAAAATGACAATTCTGCTCACTGTGTTAATTATTCCGGCGCAGTTCGTGCTTGCCATCATTATGGCGCTTGTCATTCAGGCGGAGCTCAAAGGTACCGGTTTTTTCCTATATATCTTTTCGATTGCCCTCGGCGTTTCCGATCTCGCCGTGGGCATTCTCTGGTATTCGATTTTCACGCAATCCGGGTATCTCAACTCGATCCTGCAAGGCTTAGGCCTGATCCACCAGCCGCTTACGTACCTTTCGGCAAATACACGTTATTGGATCGTGATCGCGATCTGGCTGGCGGAGGTCTGGCGCGCTACGTCGATTGTGATGGTGATCGTCGTCGCCGGAATGCAGGCTATTCCTCGAGAGGTACTGGAAGCGTCAGAGGTGTTTGGCGCCAGCCTCTGGCAGAGGATTCGTTACGTGATCCTGCCTCTGTTACGGCCCAGTTTACAGGTCGCTTTGATCTTACGCACGATTCTGGCGCTACAGGTATTTGCCGTGGTGATCGCATTGGGTGGCGGAGAAGTAGTAACGGTGCTGGCTAACGAGACGTATCGCCAATATGACGCGTTGCGTAATTTGAATGTCGCGGCAGCATATGCTAGTTTTATTTTGTTGCTATCGATGCTTACTTCATTATTTTATCTGCGCGCCGTGCGCAGCCAGGAGGAGGTCGCCTAATGACCACCATCGCCGAAACTCAAAAGTCGATCGTTCAAGCGTCCCCGGAAGTGCGAGCCATCCACCGGCGGATGCTGCGGCGGCAACGCTTGCGTCGGGCTTTGACCTATTTTCTTGGCATCCTGCTCTCACTATGGGTCATCATCCCCATTTGGTTCATCGCCTCGATGGCGCTGACAACGCCAGCGGTGGTGCGGTCCTACCCAAAGGGTGTCCTGCCGTTTATTCCTCTGTCTACGGCAACTATGCAATTCTTCCTAAGTTCAAAAGGAATTGTTCCGGGCATCATAAACAGCGTCATTGTCGCCGTGATTACGTTGCTCCTATCGACGATCATCGCTGCACCGGCAGGATATGCACTTTCTCGTTTCCTGTTTCGTGGCCGCGACCTCTTCCGCCTGGCGATTCTGACGGTCCGAGCTTTTCCCATCGTGGTGCTGTCGATTCCGCTCGCAGTCGTTTTTCTACGAGCCCACGTTTATGATAATTTGTATAGTTTGGCGCTCATGCACACGGCGTTGGCTCTACCGACAACGATATTGGTCCTCGGCAGTGTCTTTGCGAGCATTCCGTATGAGCTGGAAGAGGCGGCGATGGTCTTTGGATGTTCGCGCGCACAGGCGTTCCGTCACGTTGTGCTGCCTTTGGTGCTACCGGGCATTGCAGCTTCGGCCATTTTTACATTCGTCCTATCTTGGAACGAAGTATTTGCCGCCAGTATCCTCACCGTCCAGAACCGTACGCTGCCGGCGCAGGTATTGGTCAATCTTAATACCTCTTCCGAGCCCTATCGGTTTGCCGGTAGCTTTTTTATGATGATACCGGCCTTGATCTTCATCTTTTTCATCCGTCGCTATTTGTTCAATATGTGGGGACAAATTACAAAGTAAGAGGTAGCCATGGCAGACATTCGAATTGAGAATCTAACCAAACGTTTCGATAATTTTGTCGCCGTCGACAATATAGACTTGATCATCGAGGATCAAGAGTTTGTCGTGCTGTTAGGTCCAAGCGGCTGCGGTAAGACGACACTGCTGCGTGCCATTGCTGGTTTAGGCATGGCGGATGAAGGGCGCATCACAATCGGCGGACGGGATGTTACCTATCTACCACCGCGCGATCGGAAGATCTCCATGGTGTTCCAGAGCTATGCCATCTTCCCGCATATGACCGTTTATGACAATGTAGCCTTCGGGCTGAAGATGAATAAATTCGACAAAGCGGAGATTGACAAGCGAGTCCGTGAAGCGGCAAAGCTGTTGCACATTGAAAACATGCTCGATCGCTTTCCCAGCAAAATGAGTGGCGGTCAACGCCAACGCGTTGCAGTGGCGCGGGCGATCGCCATGAAGTCCGAGGTGCTCTTAATGGATGAGCCTCTCAGTAACCTGGATGCGTTACTGCGCCTGGAAATGCGTGCCGAACTTAAGCGTCTGCTGCAGGAGATCAAAGCGACAACCATCTATGTGACGCACGATCAGATTGAAGCGCTGAGCATGGGGGACCACATCGCCGTGATGAAGGATGGACAGATCCAGCAGTACGACAAACCGGAAACTGTCTATGACTTGCCGTCCAATCGTTTTGTGGGTGGGTTCATCGGCTCACCACCGATGAACTTTATGCAAGGCCAGGTGCAACGCGAGAACGGTCATGTGAAAGTGAAGGTAGGAGATTTCCATGTCAGCCCGGCTGAGGCGATGCTTCCGCTGCTTCGATCCTATGATGGCTCCCCGATCCTGATGGGAATTCGGGCTGAAAATATGGAAACTCTTGCGAAACCTGCCAAGGATGCTTTGCAGGTCGAAGTGCTGGTTGTAGAACCGCTGGGCTCCCAGAACCTGCTCACCGTGAAAATCGGGGATGACCTGGTGAAGGTTGCCACACATCCCACCTTCCGCGTCACGCCGGGATCGGACATCTGGTTGCGCTTTCCGGCTGAAAAAATCCGCTGGGTGGACCGGGATAACGGTAAGGCGTTGTATCCCGCATAAATGGCTACCAGTTCTCTCATCGATCAAGCCATAGCCGTTCTGCGGCTGAACGATACCGGCGTCTTTACGAAACCGGGCCCCTATCAATATCCTCATCAATGGAACTGGGATTCTGCTCTCATCGCCCTGGGGCTTTCCCATTTCGACTTGCCGCGTGCGCACTTGGAAATCCGCTCCCTGTTGAGTGGACAGTGGCGAGACGGCATGCTGCCGTCTGTGGTTTACCATTCGATACCATCTGACTATTTCCCCACGCCTCAGTTTTGGCAAATCGAGAACAGTCCCAGCGCTCCTTCTGTCCCCACCACAGGGATTACTCAGCCTCCCTTGCTTGCCACCATCGTTCGGATGATCCACTCGCGCCAACCGACACCTGAGTTTGTTCAAGAAGTCTACCCGGCTCTTTTACGCTGGCATCGCTGGCTGCACACCGAGCGGGATGCCGACGATACGGATCTCGCCTGTATCATCCATCCCTGGGAGTCCGGCACAGATGACTCGCCGCGCTGGCTCCGCCTTTTCGAAGCTATCCGACCGGAAGCTGTGCCCGAGTTTCAACGCGGCGATACGCGCTATGTCGCCGCTACAGAGCGACCCAACCGAACCGAATACGAACGATTTATTTACTTGATCGATGTCTTTCGTAAACTGAATTATGCTCCGGCTGCACTGTTGGCGCATTCGCCGTTTCTTGCACAAGATGTTCTCTTCAACGCCATTTTATTTCGCGGCGATGAAGATTTGCGCGCATTAGCTGTGGAGCTCGGCCAGCCGACCGAAGAGATCGATGGTTGGACCAATAGCATGCGGAAAAATTTCAACGACCGCTTTTGGGATGAGGAAACGGGACTCTATTATGATTACGATTTGCGATCGGGGAGTCCGATCCGCGTCAATACAGCCTCGACGTTCCTGCCACTCTTTGGGGGCCTGCCGAACAAGGAGCAAGCGCGGCGTTTGGTGGAAGATCACTTACTCAACCCATCAGAATATGCACCGGCTGGCGAAGTTCACCATTGGGTGATTACAACAGCGAAAACGGAACCCACTTGGGAACCGCGCCGCTATTGGCGCGGACCCGCATGGGTAATCATGAATTGGTTTGTGAGCGAAGGTTTGCGACGATATGGTTATGATGGGCTAGCGGAGAACATCCGACAGGATACGCTTGACCTTATCTCGCTATCTGGTTTTCGAGAATATTATGATACACGTGATGGTTCTGGATGCGGATCTACCGACTTCTCTTGGTCAGCAGCTCTGACGCTGGAGCTCTCTAGATGAAGGAACCCAGACATGGCTGAACGTCTCTGCCTCATAAATTCTTACGGATAGTTCCCTTAATAACAAACCAGGCGGAAGATCTTCCGCCTGGTTCTGTTCTAAGGATAGATGGAATTAATTTACAACTGCAGGGCGAAATTTGTAGCCATAGACGATTAAGCCGCGCTCGTCACCGTCATTGCGCATCTTGCGGGTAACCATTTCGACCGGCATGCCGATTTCGATGGCGCTGTTGTCTACGTCCGTCAACTGGGCGGTGACCATCGGACCTTCGTCCAGCTTGACGAGGGCAACGGTATAGGGAGCCGTGCTATCGAAGCCGCTCGGGGCCTCATACACCGTGGTGTAGGAATATACTTCACCTTTGCCGCTAAACGTATAGAGTTCCTTCGCTTCGTCTCCACAGTTCGGGCAGACGTCGCGCGGGGGAAAGATCTTGTAGTCGCAGTGGGGGCAGACTTCTCCAACCAACCCGTAGCGTTGTTTCTTGAGTCTCCAATGTCGTGGAATTTCCATAATATGAGTTCCTTTCTGCAAGGATAATTCTATCTGGCGGAACTCTCAAAGACTCTCAGGTCAGCGTCCTTGCGGAAGTGTTAGCTGGAGGTGATAGATTTTGATGGGATTTGGCTAAGAATAGATTAATGTTTGTGAGGATGGGCTTCGTAGCGTGCCTTATAGTCACCGAGAAGATGTAGACTTGCACAAAATTATCCTGGACACCCGGTTGCTAGGCGCTTTCCGCTGGGTCATAATGTTTCTCGAACATGCGGATCGCTGCTTTGTGCCTTTTCATCTGCTCGTCCATCATCAGCTTCTTCGATGTCCCCGTCATACGCCGACATTACCCCATTCTTAGGAACGCCAATTGTACGCAGGAGTTCGTCCGATTTTTTGTGAATGGACAGCACGGATTCAAAAAGTAACCTGGTATCTAGGAAAAAAGACTGTTTTTGTATATAAAGGAGGTCATAATAAAGACGATCCTTAGGGCTGACATAGTATCCAACTATGGCTTGGGACAGGCCGGCGATGCCGGGTAAAACGGCGTGCCTCTCGGCAAACTCAGGCAGTTCTGTTAGGAACTTATGTACGTCTACGGCTCGTAAAGGACGAGGACCAACAAAACTCATTTCCCCGCGCAGGATGTTAAACAACTGGGGCATTTCATCTATTCGAAGCAATCTTATAACTCTGCCGACCAAAAGTCTTCGTGGGTCTTTTACAGTTGCCGGAATAGGCCCGGTTTCCACTTCGGCATTTTGAATCATGCTTCTAAACTTTAACAGCGGAAACGTGGAACCACCTTTTCCTGTTGAGTATTTAATGAAAAATATAGTGCCCGGATCTTCAAACCAGATCAAAAAACTCAAAATGATGAATAGCGGTGAAAATATTAATAAGCCGGTCAATGCCAGCCCCATGTCTACCCTCTGTTTCAAAGGATCTGTTGGTCTTAAATTCTCAATCACTTTTTGGTGGGTTTCCATGATTTCGCTTTGGATTTGGTCAGAAGGCGGAAAACTTTTTTCCCACAAACCTGTGTCCAGAGCAGTCGCCGCCAGTCCACCTATAAAAGCTCCTATAAATATTCCAAAGATCCTTAATGCCGATACAGCCTCCACCGATATGGTATCAATCCAGTATGCTGCGACAAAAAAACCTACTAAAAAAGAGACACGGTACGTCCAGGGTTGTTTTTCTGCAAAAACAACTTTTTGGGAAATAAAAGTTATCAGCATCGGCAAGAAAACGATCAGCACAAATAGTCTTACAAACATGCGTTCCTCACTTTTTCATCTTAACCCATCGGTTCCCGCTCGAAAGCTGCTTTTTCCACCCATACATTAAACATGAGGAGAGCCCAAATGTTTCTGCTGTAGTCTGCCTTTCCACTCATGTGCGATTTCACCAAATGCTGAATGGTATGAGGATGGAAGTATCCTTGCTTGCTTACAACTTCGGCAGATAAGTAGTGCTCCACCAGCGGTTTAAGACCTTCTTTTAACCAGCGCGGCATAGGGACGTTGAAACCCTTTTTCGGTCTGTTCAGGATTTCCTGCGGTAGCATATCCTTGGTACTCTCTTTTAGAAAGTGTTTCAACTTCATGCCGGGCATCTTCAGTCGATCTGGAAGTCGGAAGGCAAATTCAACAATGTCTGTGTCAAGCAATGGCACGCGCACTTCCAATGAGTGCGCCATACTGATTCTATCCACTTTGGCTAAGTTGTTGTCAATCAGATATACCATGGTGTCGGCATACTGAAACCTGGTAATCTCTTCAAACTGATGCCCTTCGTCATAGTACTGTTTGTAGGGTGAGTAGCCGTTCAGAGTCCCCAGGAGAGGAGCGAGCAGTGATTTCTGTAACAAAGATTCTTTCAAGGATTCATTAAAAAAGGCTTTCCATGCAAAATGCCTTTGGCCGGGTTCGAGCAAAGCCTGATCCACAAAGCGGCGCGCTTTAAAGCTGAAGTTGATCTTGCTATCGGAAACGGGTAATTGGCGAACAAGCCATGGAATTGCCTTTTGGCTTAAAACGCTCGGGACTCGACCATACATGCGCGCCAATTTATCCGCCTGGTAAGTGAGATACCCCGCAAACAATTCGTCCCCACCATCGCCACTCAGGGCTACGGTGACATGCTTCCGCGTTAGCT
>DATHUN010000058.1:0-5102 GCA_035462205.1 Anaerolineales bacterium | reverse complement strand
TATCCTGCTTAAGGAGACCCGGGAACTGATCGGCGACTGTGGCTTGGAGCAAATGGAGGACGTGGGCGCCGAACTTGGCTATGATTTTCGCAGTGATTTCTGGAACCGGGGATATGCCACGGAAGCTGCCAGCGCGGTGCGCGATTATGCCTTCGATGTTTTGCATCTGCCGCAATTGATTAGCTTGATCCGTGTGGGAAATCTTGCCTCGCAGCGCGTCGCAGAAAAAGTAGGCATGCTGCTTGCTGAAGAATTCACACGCTACGGAATCCAATATTGGAAATACTCAATAAGTAATCCGAACAACAGATAGGATTAGCGGTTATTTGCTAACTATCCATCTGGATAGCAGAAAACTCTACCAGCGGCGGGGGAGTTTTGATTTATCTCCAAGTACCATGCGCACGTAAAGGAGACTAAATCATGACATTCAATACCATGATCAACTACGGCAGTTTTGCGATCCTTAGCATCTTATGGCTCGGTTTCGGCGGGGCGCTTCTTTTTAATCAGGCGCTTCTCGACACGCTCTGGCAGATATTTCGCGGCTTACCGCTAGCAATCCAAGTCATATTAGGCCTGCTTCTTCTGCCCCTCGTGCTGGGACTCTGGATCTGGCAGTCACCCTGGCCGTTCTGGATTCGCCTTATCCTGGTCATTGGCCTAGGCTGGGCGACGGTTTACACATTCTTTCCCAAACATGGAGCGCTATATGAATAAAATCCTAAAGATCGCCGGCACATTACTTGCAATAGCGATGATCGGTGGAATCGTAACTGTTCTTCTCATGCCGTGGATGGATCGTTGGGGTGCGACCGACAATGAGGTCGCGGCCTGGTACACGGGTGATGACTTGGTCTCCTCGCCGCGTATTACCTACACACGAGCTGTCTCTATTAACGCAACGCCTGCAGAGATCTATCCCTGGATCGTACAACTCGGCGCAGAAAAAGGCGGCATGTACAGCTATAGCTGGTTCGAAACCAACATCTTGCGCTGTGAGCTGATTAACGCCGACCGCATTCATGAAGAATGGCAGGGTTTGAAAGTGGGAGACCAAGTCAAGATGTGCCCCGGCACCTCCGGTCCGCCGGCGTACGAAGTTGCCATGCTCGAGCCAAACCACGCCATGGTGTTGGGGCATCAGGATAACGGTCAGTGGGCGGAACTTTGGCAGTTCATCCTTGTCCCGCAAGAGGATGGCACAACTCGCCTCATCGCCCGTGGACGAACCACCATGACCGGCATGTTATGGGATGTCATCCGCCCCGGCCAATTCATTATGGAACGCGGCATGCTGCTCGGCATCAAGGAACGCGCCGAACGAAAGTTAGCCAGATAATTTGTTTTTCTTCCGTATTGGCTCCGTCCTTGGCGGAAGTCCGCTCCGCAGGCTTCCGGAGACATGCCCACGCCTAGGCCCGAAATTTTTCTAAACACTGTCCGCTCGGATAGTAAGGACTTCACCGTCGACGTGGGAATCCTTACTTTATGAAAAGTAAGATAGACACATGACACCGTCCTAAATTCACCTCACCAGGAGCGTTCTCAATGAGCATAGCTACAACGATCAATTCGCATGACGCCATCCAAAACCGCCTTTCATCCGGCAATCTCCCGCGCTATGGACCAATGCTGATGCTCGTGGCGCGCTCTTTATTCATTCTTCTAGCGCAGGGACTCACGTTCCTGAGCTTATTGCAACTCGGTGTGCCAAACGCCTACATGGTCATCCGTAATTGGTGGCCCATCTACGGCACCCTGGTGGATCTTGGCTGTCTGGCATTGTTGATCTGGCTGACTCGCCAGGAAGGCATTCGTCTACAAGATCTGGTGGGCGTTGTGAAAAGCAAACTGAAAACGGAGATTCCGCTCGGCGTAGGGCTTTTTCTGTTTATCTTTCCGCTCGTAATGGGTGGCGGAGGACTAGTCGCTCAACTCCTCGTGTATGGCAAACTAAACCCGGAATTTCCACAATACACGTTCATGCGTATCCTACCCGTGTGGGCATTGCTGTATGCCCGCATTCTGTGGTGGCCAATTTGGTCGGCAACTGAAGAAATGACTTACAACGGGTATGCCTTGCCGCGCCTCGCGGAAATGACCGGCTCCCGCTGGAAAGCTGTTTTGATCGTCGCTTTCTTCTTCTCGCTCCAGCATAGCTTCCTGATGTTAGCTGGGTTCCAGTTTTGCCTGTATATGTTCCTGGCGTTCGTCCCATTGACTGTTGCTCTGGAATGGGTGTACCTGCGTATTCGTCGCCTGCCGCCGATGATCGTTGCGCACTGGCTAATGGACCTTGCAAATGTATTGTTCCTCTATCGGATGGGATGATGCGTGATCAATCGACGCGCTTCGCTGCGAAGGCGCAAGCAGCCGGTGTGGATACTACCCTAGTGATGGGCAAGAAGATGATCCATTGCTATCCCATGATGGCAACTCTGTTTCCGAAGCGACGCAAGCATTGAATGACATTTGTAATTTCATCAAAAAGCATCTAACCACTGATGCAAAGGAAAAGTCTCAGACTTTGCATGCCAGTGTGTAAACTGTTTCGCCTCCTGGACGTACTGTCCAAGTGGACAGTGAAGACTCCCCTGCCGACGGGGGAGTCTTTTTAGTCCTGCCACTAGAATAAGATTGTGAACACGAAAACGCTTTCCTGGTCCTTTCTTTATATCGCTTGTGGCGTTATGTTGGTTTGGAGTGTTGTGTATGCCAATAACATACTCTATCCCGCCATCACGAACCAACTTCCTCATGTTCCTGGCTATCTGAATGATATTTTTTCAGATGTTGTCTTCTTGTTCGCAGCATTTGTGCCGGCGGTCTGGGCGCAGAAATTCTTTGGCTACCAGCTTGGCTCGATCGCCAAAAATTGGAAGATGTTACGGGGCATGGCTGCCTTCTTCGTGGGCGCACCTTTGTTGTACCGGCTAATTTTTGGCACGACACCTTTTAGTGCCAACACCTGGTTCTTCGAGGGCATTGTCGTGCCGCTGGCGGAGGAAGGCTTCTTTCGCGGCATCCTGTTCTCGATTCTGTTGTGGGGATTTGGAAAACGGTACGAGCCAAAAATCGCGAATCGGCTGACGCTTATTTTTAGTACCCTGATGTTTGCCGCTGCCCACTTGAATAATCTGGGCGACTATCCGACTGGCTTCATCCTCTTTCAGGTTGGCTTTTCCACCATTCTTGGGTGCAGCTTTGGATATACCCGTCTCAAAACGGAAAGCATTTATCCGGCGATTCTTTTACACGCTTTCTTCAATCTGGCAGGGACCCTATGAAACAAAGCCACTTTCCCTCTACATTAATCTCTTTTGCCTTGGTCTTCGTTGTTTTTCTCTTTGTATTTTTCCTGTATACCTTTCTGCACGAAGCTGGTCATGCCATTGCAGGTCTTCTCTTTGGCCAGTCGATCACCGAGTTCGACGTCAGTTTCTGGGATTTGAGTGCTCATGTTGGAACGGCTGGTGGTGAGCTTTCAACGACCCAGCTTGCCATACGGAGTGCTGCCGGAGCCAGCCTGCCTCTCTTGATCTGGGCGATCTTTATAGGCTTGGTCGCGCGCAAAACGAAATTCACTTTGGAAGTCCTGAAATTGCTTTCGTCCATGACCGTCATTAATACGTTACTTGTCTGGATTGCACTTCCTATTCTTTTCCTGGCGAATAAGGCTCCTGCCGACGATGTGACAAATGTTCTCCTGTACAGTCACATGCCGCCGTTGTTGTTGGCTGTAATTGCCCTGGCCCTGTATATCAGCGGCTGGAATTTGTTCCTTTCAAAAATAGATGGCTGGCGGAACGAACTCCTTTTGTTCCGCACCAGGGATCGTGGACAAATCCTTGCCGGTGCGCGCAGTCTGCTGCTGCGCATGACAGGCGTGATGGCAATCTGTGTCTTGGCTGCATTTTTATTGAGTAGTTTTGCAGATTCTTCCAAGAAATTTTCCCCGCCCCAAGGCTTTGAATCGCTGGCGCAGATCGATCTTTCCAAGCAGGCCTACGAGGCAGAGACACTTGCGGAGTTCACTTTGGATCAGCCCAGAATCGTGGGCGTATTTGTTGCTGTGCGAAATATCAATACGACCTACTTTGATCTTCGTATCACAGGCCCGGACACCTTCCAGGATACGGTTGTACACGGAGAGGGATACAACGCCCTCCAAGATGGCGGCTTATGGCAGAAGACCCTGCAGCCTGGCACGTATCGAGTGGTTCTCACCTCCGATCCAAGCCCCGGTACCGCTTCTGTCTATTTGAAAATCTATTCGTTTCCATGAAAGGAAAAACATGCAAGCGAAGACATCCATCCCAACACTGAGGCTTACCACACCCTTGGTCGCTATTTCTCGCCCGTGGTGGCTGCTCATTTCCCGTTCTGCACTCTTCCTGCTCTTTCAGCTTCTGATCGCTTTAGTCCTGGCGCTGGCAGGCAGGCCCTCCGCCTGGAACGAATCGGCGCGCTGGTGGATGTTCCTGCCCATCTTCGCCAATATCGTTTCGATTTATTTGCTCATACGTCTCTTCCAATCGGAAGACAGACAATATTTGGATATCATCAAATTCTCCAAAACGACATGGAAGAAAGATCTGCTCTGGTTTGTCGCTGCCAGTGTCATTGGCATGCCGGTTGTTGCCGCACCGATGAATATGATTGGGGCTGCTATCTTTGGTGAGGCGATGACACCCGTCAACATGCTGTTCCGTCCATTACCAACCTGGGCACTGGTGACCAGCCTGCTCTTCCCGCTGACGATCGGCTTCGCTGAATTGCCGACCTACTTTGCCTACGCCATGCCCAGGCTCGAGGCACAGCTCAAAAACGGCTGGATTGCCTGGTTGATCGCCTCCTTCTTCCTGAGCGCGCAGCATATCTTCCTGCCTCTCATCCTCGATGGTCGCTTCATGCTGTGGCGGCTGCTCATGTATATGCCCTTCGCCCTCTTCGCGGGATTGATGCTGAAGCTGCGGCCGACGCTGCTGCCTTATTTTATAATCGTCCACGCGTTGGTAGACCTCTCGGTGGTCTCGGTGTATCTGATGATCTGAGTCGCATGTCCAGTCGCAAGCTGACTCCAGTAAACAAACGGGAGC
>DATHUN010000057.1:0-5850 GCA_035462205.1 Anaerolineales bacterium | reverse complement strand
GGTTATCGAACTGCAGCTCGGAAGCAGAAGCCGCTTTCGGCGCGCAGGCTGCCAGCACGAGGATGGCAAGTACAAAGGAAAGGATACGGTTAAGGGTTTTCATTCTTTTCTCTATAAGTCTATGCCGAGGAGACGCTCTGTCTGCCCGGATTGTTCCGGGGTTTTAATCCGATCGTTGGAACTCGGCGCACAGGATGCCGAAATAGACGTCGATTTCATAGGACAGGAATTTTGCGGCCATGGGGTTTTCTGCCAGTACGCCAGCCAGGATTAATGTGGGCCATAGGCTATCCGGCTTGCCGTCCTCCACCAGTTGCTCGTCGGCAGATAACAGCTCCTCTAGATGCCCGGAGCGGATGACGTCCTGCATCCAGGCATCATAGCGCGCGGAGGCGGGGTCAAATCCATAGGGACCATTGGCGTTATGTGCGTGACCCTGGTCTGCGCTGGCAATAAAAGCGATGCGCCTCTCTGACTCTCGGATCACGCGTCCGATGGCGCGACCGAATTCGTAGTGCGTTGCCAACGGCAGAAGACGCATCGGACTCAGGTGAACGAGTTTCGGCTTGGGTTGGAAGCGATGTCCCAAGAAATACAAGGGAACGGAAGCACCCCAATCCAAAGGGATGTAACATTCCGTTCCGCCGCTGGCACCGTAAATGTAACGGACGACAGACACATTCATTTCTTCTGCCTGATCGGCGATTGCGTTCGCCAGCGAAGGGTCCATTTCAAAATCAAGCTTTACATCTGGTGACCAATCTCCCACGGCACGCTCAGCGACGGAAATGCTCATGGCCTCTTGTACCCGAAATCCATGCGGGTTGGCAATGACCAGCACCTCCGGATTCAACGCCTGCAAATGTTCTCCCATCTCCCGCATCGATTGACGCGTTTGCTGGACAATGTTTTGGTCTGTCACAGTTTCTGGAATCAGATCTCCCGCATGAGGAGCAATACAAGCATAGATCAACGACATGGAAACATCCTTTCCCTTGATTCTTTTCTAATCAAATTATAAGTCTTCACGATGCTATATTAGATGAAATAAGTTCGAAACCTGATATACTCACGCGTCGTTTGTATCGAATGGATACAACGAATCGATTCAAGTAAAAATGGAATCAAGAAAGGAAAAGAATGAGTGAGTCCACTGAATACTGGGGCATCTCCTCCAGTATTGATCTCTATGATTGTGACCTGGCGTTGATGCAGAATGCAGATGCCATTCGTGAATTCGTACGCATTTTGTGCGACCGCATCCAGATGAAGTGCTATGGCGAAACCCAGGTTGTCTATTTTGGAGAAGATCCGCGGGTGACCGGGTTCAGTATGACGCAGTTGATCGAGACCTCGTTGATCTCTGCCCACTTCGCGGATGCAAGCTGCGCGATCTACCTGGATGTATTTAGCTGTGCACCGTATGAGCCCAAAGATGTCGCTGAGTTTGCAAAAGAATATTTCAAAGCCGCGTCGTATAATCTCAATGTTGCATATCGTAAATAATACTGTCACTCCGAGAGCATAGGAGAGATTCTTCGCTTCGCAGGGCAGCGTACGCCCCCTTTGGTCACACCGCACCGTTGCTCTTTGGAAATGACATACTTAAACAAAAACTCCGAGATCTCATCTCGGAGTTTTTGTTATACAACATATAAACTAAGGCGTCGTGCGTCCCGGTCCGAGCAACATGCATAGCAGGAAGCTGTCGCCTTCATCCATGACGTTATTGCCGTTCACATCGACCCACCAGCGTCCGCCAAGATAACCCGGCTGGCCAGGACCAAATTCAGTGGTGTGATTCTCCAGTTTCTGGAACGGTCCCTGCATGGGAAGAGTATCGGCACTGACGAAGGTATCGTAATAGAGGCCCTGGCTGGTGACATAGATCGTTCCCAACGCGCCATTCCCGCGTCCCGCCGAAACGGGAATCACTGTCAAGAGGGCGGCAACTACCACAATGAACAATACACTGAGCTTACGTTTCATTTGAGTCTCTCCTTGAGAAGGTGGTGGATGATGAAATTGTCATCATCATCGGATAACATATTCACAGTGTACGTAAGAGAGATTACAAAACCTTGCACAAACCCTTACGAAAGTATTACGGATCGCGAGCAACCCCTGAAGAGCGGCAGTGTTCCTTCCCCCGATGATCGCAGTCACCGGTGCATCCGGTCTCCTCGGTGGAAACTTAGTTCGTGAGCTGTTGTCCCAATTATTTTAGTGAGATCATGGAATGGTTTGGCTGGGCACTTGTCACTTGGTCCCTGCCTGATCTGGCATTCGCCCTCTGGACATTTGCAAACTTGGCTCCGTGTGCGCATGCCCACCATAAATGGTATCGCGAGCACTTCAAAGATTACCCGGCAGAAAGAAAAGCACTGCTGACCGGGATGTGGTGATTCATTTTGGGCAACCTACGACCTGATATATTTTCACGTTAGGTACATAGAATAACAGATTGTATTTATCCGGCTGCGCCGTCATTCCCGCATCATCAAACCTTGAGCCGATTTCCCCCACATAGACGTAATCCACTGGTGATTGACAAATCGCATCCAGTGTTTGCTGCTGGTGAAAATCAGTATTGTATGGCATAAGTACGGTGGGACGGTTGATCAATGGAGTGATCCAGATGCCGGCATCTCCACCGGCATTCCCTTGAAATTCATCGGTTGGAAGAACGTTGAGCTCGGTCGAGGAAATCAGGATACGGGCGTCTTCAGGCAAGGTATTGTTCATCCAATCGATTGCTTCCAGATCAGCAGAGCTGACAATACTACAACAATCGGCGGGATACAAGTCATACTGGAAAAGTGCGTTAATGGCCACGGCAAGTATAAAAACAGGACCAATGGTCTGGCTCAGGATGAAATAGATATTCCGCACGGTCTTTCTGTCTTGTAGAAATCGTTCCAAACCCGCCAACCCCAACCCGCCCAGCAGCGTGAGCGGCAGATAAAGGATCATTTCCACAAAGGGACGGTCAAGCAAAGTAATATTCGCTGAGCCAAGGAATAAATTACGGAGTGGGATAAAGAGGCTGACCAGCAACAAAAGGACCGCAACAATGCAGGAAAATACCACAGCGGGATAAGAGCGGTATGCGAAGATCGATAAAAGCAGTACGGAAGAGGTGACCACGATTGCCTTGAGTCCATAGGGGTCGAAAAGCGGTCCAAGGATTCCTTTTGTTTGAATGAAGAAGATTTCATAAATTAACGCAGCTGTCACTACCACAAAAATCAGGATCTTCAGTAAACCTGGCAGCTTTTGCCAAAGGTATGTGAGCACCCAAGTCAACGCGACAATGACAAAAACGATTAACACCCGGCTATGAAGAAAAACAGAAATGATTGCTGTCAAAACTAAAATAGCACTCAGGCTTACGAATTTTCGTGCAGAAAGGCTGTCGATATTTTGAAAAAGGAGATCTGCCGCGCTGAGCACAAACGGTAGGAGCGCAATCCCTGTCAGCGCCGGATATTTGCCCCAATCCATGGCATGAGCGGGCATGTACCAGCCAAAAGCGGCCAGTAACAGCGCGAACAGGGCGGCGATCGTGGAGCGAGTCGAGTGTTTGATTATAAAGAATGCAGAGAATGGCATCACTGCTAAAATCACTTGACCAAGCAGCAACATGATATCGTTGATTTCTGCCTTCGTAACAAACGAAAAGAACGCCGCAAGAAAGTGAAATCCGAGATGGTAATACGTCGCAAGAGTCCACGGGCTTGCGTACGAGGGATCAAGGGTGGCTAATATTTCTCTGGTGATCTGGTAATGCTGCGCCGAATCAAAATACATTGGGAAGACCGCTTTGGCAACAAATGCCAGACGAAGAATCAGGAAGAACACCGCCATCAAAAGCAGAGAAAAGGTCACTTGTGCGGAGAGAGGATTATAGATGTCCTTCGTTCGCGAGTACAGAATGAAACCGGCAATCAGAACAATCACCACTAAAATCAGGGAACCTATCCGGGGAGAAAGAATCAATCCCAATCCATACCAGATCAGGGCAATGAGAGATGCTGGCAAGATCCACCCGGCGAGACTTAACGAAAAATATTCCTCGCTACTTAAGCTACTTCCAAAAATTCCTTTCAACGCCCAGTACAGAAGGAGCTGACTCGTTGCGACAACCAATAAGATGCCAAACAAAGCCTGCCAATGTGTGGCGGCCGCGGTAACACCATTTAAGATGGCTGCCAAGAAATTGTTCACGGATAGGAAGGATTTGGATAAGATGGGTTTGGATAAGAAGTTGCTGGCAATGTTTGTGTCGGGATGGGTGTGACCGTCAATACGCCGGTTGGCGTCTCCGCAGGTGTCGCGCTGATGTCAACAACAGGAGTAAAGAGGGCAATGCCGATAATTGCAAATTCTCCTGCAGCAATCACAGCGCCTCGATTTTTGGAGATCACCGTGAACCTCAATACCTGGCCCGGCACTTGTGAGGCACCCGTGCACACGACAGCTGTCGCTATTTCTTCGACACGTTTGCATTCATATGTGCTTTCGTTTCCATGATTGTTGATCTTTAGAACAAACGCCGGGTAATATGCGTAGGGCGTTTGAAAATTGATTTGCATGCCTCCATCCACGACTTGGCTGAAAGTGACGATGCAAAGTTTATCTTGATCTGCACCACAATATGTCAAAGTCTCAATAGGCAAACGGTGACCCACCTGTGGTGCCCCTTTTCCTCGCACGGCAAATGTGATCAGGAAATAGACAATCAGGAGAACAATCGCAAGCAGGAGTGCCAGCCCGGCAATCAAGCGGTTCCGATTCAAAAATGTAGCCGATGACATAACAGAACGATTCTACCGTATGTTCGGACAGGATTGATCGCGGCCGGTGTGATCGCGGCACTTACCGCACTGATCGCCATTTTCGCGGTGAGTCGCAGAAAGACAAATCGTCTATAAACGAAAAGGCGACCTGATGATAGGTCGCCTTTTCGTATAAGCAGTAGATGTGATTACGGGCATGTGATCGTATAACTTGCCTCTGCCTGTAGATCGTTCGGGGTGGTGACGATCAACCGCACCCAATACGTGCCGGCGGTGACCGGCGGCGTGTAATCCGCCGAAAATTCCTTAGCGCCGAACGCGTCGAAGTCCGCGGTTTGGTCACCCATCGAGCCGTCCAGCTGCGTCTCGAATCGCCATTTGACGGTGGTTGGCCCGTTGGTTTCAATCGTGCCTTTGATTTTGATCGGCAAAATGGGACCGGTACAACCCGCCACACTGATGGACTTTGGGTCTACGTTTACAGTTGCGTCGGTAACAGAAGCCTCGGGCGCCTCTACAATCGGAATAGCACTTATGTTCCCGCCCGTGTTGACGACGCTAGCTGAAACCCAGCAGCGCTTGCTGGTATTTTGCGGGTCCACAATGTTCCACCAGCTTCCATCTGAATTCTTGCCTGTGATCTGTGAGCTTTGCCCCACGATCAAGGCGCTTGTAGGAATCCACGCAATGCCGGGTCCCAAGCGACAGTTCACATTGGTCTCCTTGGGAAATACGATCGGAATCGTGGACGTAGAGGTTGCAGCAGGCGGCGGCGTATTACTGGGTAATGGTGGTTGTGTGGGCAAATCCGTTGCTAGAGGCTGCGTAGTGGCAGAGGGCAGCATTTGCAAGGTTGGTGTCTCCGTTACAGCAACATTTGATGGTAGGTTGCATGCGAGCATGGCTAAAACGAGTACCAAGACCGGGAATAGAGTTCGCGCGTTCATCATCTCTCCTTTGGGTTGGTCATACATGGGCATGATACCACTGACAATCAGTCATCCGGCCCCGTAGCTTGAAGCGGAACCGGAGCGAATTAACAGCTTGCTCC
>DATHUN010000056.1:0-8454 GCA_035462205.1 Anaerolineales bacterium | reverse complement strand
CAGGATTTCGTACAGCACGATCCCGAGCGAATAAATATCCGTGCGTCCGTCCGTCAGGTCACCGCGTGCCTGCTCCGGGCTCATATAGGCTGGCGTCCCGGCGATCTGACCCGATCCCGTGGTTTGCTGCGTGGAGTCGATAAAACGGACCAAGCCGAAGTCGGTCAGGACCGGCTCGAAGTCATCCGGCAAAGGCTTGCCGAGGACGATATCACTCGAACGCGAGCTCAGCAGGATGTTGCCCGGCTTGATATCTCGATGGATGACGCCGCTTTCATGCGCATATTGCAGAGCGCTCGTCATGGCGTCCATCAGGCGGATCACATCCGGGAAGTCCAGCCGCTGGCCTTTGGAGTGGATGGAATTCAAATACTTGAGCAGGGACGGACCCTTGATGTATTCCATCACCAAATAGGGATGGCTGTCGGCTGTCGTATCGAAATCAAAGACCTGGACAATGTTGGGATGGCGTAATTTGCCAACGACCATTGCCTCGCGCTGAAATCGCTCCAGGGTGTGAGGGTGGACGTCGTAGTTACTGTGAAGCACCTTGATCGCAACTTCCCGTTGCAGGGTGGTATGCGTGCCAATATACACTTCGGCGGTTCCCCCTCGTGCCAGCAGCGTATCGATTCGAACTTTGCCTAGCGTCTGGCCGACCCAGCTGTTCATATGCCCAAATTATACCCAAAGAGTAGAACTCAATAAATAACAGTAGCAGGATCGCTTTGGAAACCCACCCACACAGATCCGCTACATGGTGCAACCCAAAATCATACCACTTTCCGACGCAAGCAAGCTGTCTTTTTGATTGCAAAATGGCTTCGGCGCAGAAGAGCACAATTCCTTTTGCAAAGGATTTCATGATGAATTGGTGGCGGATTTCTTGCATGCCGCAGGTATTGGAATTACAAAATTGGCTTCGTGGCAAATAGATACGCCCGCCGCGTCGCGACCTCCACCTCGGGGTTTGGTTCACGCACCAGGGTTTCTTCCAATTCGTAGCCGGCGTCTTTGAGCCAGGCTTCCATCTCTTCCGGGAAATAAAACGCAAAATCCAAATTAACAGCTTTTTCCCACCATTCGTCAAAGTGCTTGATCTCGTCGCCGATGTGAAATGTGATGAGTAAGACGCCGCCAGGCCGAAGGACGCGTTTCATTTCGGCTAAGGCCGGCACAATTTGTTCTCGGGGAATGTGGATGATGCAGTAGAAAGCCGCGATTCCACCCCAGGAATTATCCGCATCGGGCAGGGACAGCATATCTCCCTGGTGGAAATGGATTTCTGGATTCAGCCGCGCCGCTTCTTCCACCATGCGCGGCGAGAGGTCAACACCCAGCGTGTTTATGCCCTTGCGATGCAAGTAGCGCGCGATCTGACCGGGCCCGCAGCCCATATCGCAGATGGGACCTAGGTTTCCAACTTCGCCCGCCAAACGATCCAGACAGTCGCGGTCAAAGGGCTTGTCGTCCATTTCGTTTTTGAACTTTTCGGCGTATTCCCCCGCGACCTGATCGTAACTCTCTTGGGTGTTTCGAATGGTATCGTTCATCGTGCCTCGCGAATCATGAGGGCGATCCTTCAGGGTCGCCCTCATCCATTATTTTCCTAATCGCGCCCGTTCTTCTTCGATCACTTTCTCTTCGAGCTTCTTGAACAAAGGACCGGGTTGGTTCAGTTTTTGTCCCGGTTTCAGCTCGCTCGGTTTCCAGTAAGACAAGCTGGGGATTTGCCCTGCGCGATAACGGAGGACTTTGTGCGTTCCAAGCGAGTCCTTTACATCTTCAGTGTATTGTTCGCCGAACAACGGTGTGTCATACCCAAAGAACGTATGTAATCGCTCGGAAGTAAAGGGCAGGAAAGGGGCGAAGAGGAGCTTCAGGGAATCAATCGCTTTGAGGGCGGTGTAAATTGTCTTTGCAGCGGAGTCCTTGTCTGTTTTGATCGCGGACCAGGGCGCGTTGACATCCAAATATTGATTGACCACCGTCGCCAGCTTCATCGCTTCACCAATGGCAGCACGCAGTCGCACGGCTTCCAGTTCTCGGCCGACGATGTTGAACCCGTTTTGGATGACGTCCAGCAGGCTGAGATCAGTTTCACGCAATGTGCTTACATCTACATTGGGGACACATCCATCCCAGTTCTTATAGCAAAACGACAGGACGCGGTTGGCGAGGTTGCCCCACGTCGCTACTAGCTCATTGTTGTTGCGCGCCACGAATTCAGCCCAGTCCCAATCGCTGTCCTTATTCTCGGGCATATTGACGGTGAGATAGTACCGCACAGCATCGGGATCATAGCGCGTCAGCGCGTCGCGTCCCCAGACGGCCCAGTTGCGCGAACCGCTGATCTTCCTTCCCTCCAGGTTCATGAATTGGTTGGCAGGTACGTCAAACGGCAGCGTGAGCGGTTTTTCATCCTCATCGAAGATTTTCATGAATTGGGTACTCGCTCCCATCAGCTGTGCGGGCCACCAGGCGGCGTGGAAGAAGATGTTGTCCTTGCCGATAAAGTAAAACTGCTTCGCCTCTGGGTTGATCCACCAGTCACGCCAGGCCTCGTCTTGTGCGGCAAGCTTGCTCCACTCGATCGCCGCGGACAGGTAGCCAATGACCGCCTCGAACCAGACGTAAATGCGCTTGCCCGCTTCCGTCCAGCCTTCGACCGGGATATCCACGCCCCAATCTAGGTCGCGGGTAATTGGGCGCGGCTTCAATCCTTCCGATTCGATCTTGCGCAATGACTCGCCAATGACCGTATCGCGCCAGTAGGATTGCCGCTTTGTTAGAAACTCCTTGACGTTCGGTTCTAGCTTGGAGAGATCGAGATAAAAGTGTTCAGTTTCCCGAAGCTCGAGGGCGCCGCCTTCCTTGGAGCGCGGGTTGATCAACTTATCCGGCTCGAGGACGTTGCCGCAGTTGTCGCATTGATCGGAGCGAGCGGCTTCGTAGCCGCAGATATAACATGTTCCTTCTACATAGCGGTCAGGCAGGAATCGTTTCGTGGACGGGGAGTACCACTGCATCGATTTATCCGTGTAGAGAAAACCGTTCTCTTTCAAAGCCAGAAAAATCGCTTGTGTAACCCTGAAATGATTTTCCGTGTGGGTGGTAGTGAACAGATCGTATGTTATACCGTAGCCCTCGAACAACTCGAGGAAGCCATTGTGATATTTTTTGTAAACTTCCTCGACCGGCTTGCCTTCCTTGTCGGCGGCAATCGTCACAGGCGTGCCGTGCGAGTCAGTACCGCTCACCATCAGGACATGGTTTCCCTTGAGGCGGTGGTAACGAGCGACAATATCACCAGGCAGATGCGAGCCAGTGATATTCCCGACGTGGATCTCGGCATTCGAGTAGGGCCAGGCAATGGCGACCAAAATATTTTCAGGCATTCATGCCTCCAGTCTATTATGTAGTGGCGGGCAACTGCCCGTCGCTACGGATATTAACAAAAAAAGGCTGTCCGCGGGATGGACAGCCAGTTTAGTGTCTGATTCAATGACTTAATATGCTTTCCATACGCGAAATACTGTGTCCGCTTGGTGGGACATCAACATGGTCATTGTCACCATAGGAAAGCCAGGTTTGAAATTCATAGCGGATATTTTACTACAATTTTAAAGTCTCGATTTCGCGGTTTGTTTGAGATTGCATAGATGGCGAAACGATTAATAGGGTCAGGCTCGGAAGCGCATCGAGAAAGACACGAAACTCCATTGGCATTCCCGAAGTGAAAAAGAGAATCAGAATCATGAGCGGAATGACCACGGTTGCTTGCAAAAATGGATGTTTCCGATCCCAGCCCTTCCAGATAAGAAATCCAATGCCGACGAAAAATAAAATTGTAAACAGGAGCGTCGAAGGATACGATGTATATTGCCTGTAGTGATATGAGAAAGTGGATGCTGTCGTGATGCCCGCATTGTTATGATAGGTGTACAGTAGGGCTCCGCGAATAAGACCGTATATCACGGTTTGTACAATGAACAATTGCAGGAAGTGCTTACGTGGCAAACGGGATCGATAATACACGATAAATACAAGCAATAAGAAAAGCGATGTCTCTTTATTTAGGCTTGCCAGCGCAAATGTGACGAGGTATTTATCCCAGCGGGCTTGTAGCATACAGATCAGAGTAAGGGTAACCAGCAAGATCTGCGGCAGGTCATAGTAAAATCCAAAGAGCAGGGAAAATGGCACAATCAGGATTTGCGCGAAGAGAGGCAGGAGAAATTGTTCCCTGGATTGTGCTCCAAGATTATAAAGAAAGGACTTTTCCGCATATGCAAAGCCAACGAGTGATGAATACATGATTAACATAACAATTGTGGCTTCGCGCGGATAACCACCCTCACTTAATGCGTGATATGTGACCGTGATAGGAGACGGCAATGCCGTGAACATTGCCTCAAACGAACGGGGAACTAGCGGTGCGAGGACCTTGGCAAGCAACGGTACCAGAGCACGATAGGCATAAGGTCGTTCTGCCGCACCAAGCAGAGCTCTTGATAATTTTGCCGGCTCGAAGGTTCCGATGTGAGTCACGGCAAGGTAGATATAGAAGATCCAGGACGAGTTCAATAGCGTTAAAACGGCAAACCATCGTTTGCCGTTTCGAGTTTCTTTCGTTCCTTGTCCCATCGGATCAGAGCAATTTTTTCAAATCTGCAAAAGGAGAATCATCGACATCCTGGCTGTGACCACAATCTTTTATGTTCAAGTCCTGTCCACACTCGATGCAGAGACCCTTGCAGTCAGGATCATGAAGAGGCTTAATAGGGATTTCCAGCAAGGCATATTCGCGTATAAGGGGAGCAAAATCTATCTGTGCGTCATCTGGCACAAGCAATTCCGACTCACTAATGGATTTCTTGGTAAAGGCATATAGCTCGGTGATTTCCCATTCAAGGGGATAGTTGAATTCTTTCAAACATCGGACACACTCAAGAGTGGTTTCTGCTGAAAATTTTCCCTGAACTACCAGCCCCTGGGGTGTGCGACCTATGGTCACTGAACCAATCAGGTTACGCAGTTCCAGATCGTCGATCTTGACCTTCTCGAGATCGAAGGGAATTTCCTGTGCAAAGCCAGCTTCCTCGTGGATGATGAAGCCGACATTGATCCGAAAGGGTTTACGGGGGTTCGTCATAAGATTTTTTCCATCGGAGACTTCCGATTCCCCAAGACTTCGGAGGTCGTTCTAAAGTTTTCGATCAACAATAAATTTTGCCAGATTTTCCAGCGCTTCTTTTTCCGGGACAGCCGGGGCGTCCTGCAAGGCGTTGAGTGCACGGCCGACAGCTTGTCGCGCTTCATCCATGGCTTGTTGGATCGCTGCACTCTGACGGATGCCGTCTACCAGGCGCTGGACCCGTTCCGTATCCTTCCATCCACCCTGGGGCAGGGAGAGAATGTCCGCGTTGTCGGGATTGGTTTCCGCATAGTAAATCGCAGGCAGGGTCACGAGCCCGTTGAGGAGGTCAGAGGCGAGAGGCTTGCCCACTGCGGATTGTTCACCGGTGAAATCGAGGATGTCGTCCACAATCTGGAATGCCATCCCAACTTCGTAGCCATATGATTTCATGGAGGCGCGCATCTCTTCGTCCTCCGTGGCTACCATGGATGCTGCCAGGGCCGACATCTCGAACAGCGAAGCGGTCTTGGCATAAATGCGGTTGTAGTAATTGTCGCGTTCGATCACGCCACGCGCCGCGAACATCTGGGTAAGCTCGCCGTTGACGATCGTGGCGAGCGTGTCGGCAAAGAGTTTCATTAATGGCAGGTAATCGGTCTCTGCCGCGAGTTTGGCAGCGCGGGCAAACAGAAAATCGCCGGTGAGAACGGTCGCGGCCGGGGACCAACGCGCATTCAGTGTGGGCATGCCGCGGCGTAACAGGGCACCATCGATTAAGTCATCGTGCACCAGGGTGGCAGTATGAAGCAGCTCGACCGACGCACCCAGCGTGATCAATTTTTCCTCGGGCGCGCCCAGCATATTCCCGACAAGCAGCCCTAGCGTGGGTCGGACGCGTTTTCCACCTGCCGCGAGCAGATGCTCGAGAGCAGACCTTAAGTCGGGGTGATGTTCCTCGCTTGCCTGTTGGCGTATGCGTTGCTCGACAAATTGAAGTTGATCCTGGACGGAAGTAAAGAAAGTGGTCGCACTCAAACGTTAGCCTCCCCAACCAAACAGGCGTGCGGCATTCGAAGTAGTTATCGCGGCAACCTGTTCGCGGGTTGTATCGTGAATTTCTGCAATTTTATCAGCAATATGGACGACATATGCAGGCTCATTGCGTTTACCGCGATGTGGAACCGGCGTCAAGAAGGGCGAATCCGTTTCGATCAAGAGCCGTTCGAGCGGCAGAGCGCCGAGTATTCGACGCTTTTCTTCCGCGTTTTTATACGTTACCGGACCCGTCACACCGATATGGAAGTTCAGCTCCATGGCTTTTTGAGCCGTTTCAAGGGTGCCGTTGAACGAGTGAAGCACGCCGGGCCGCTCGGCAAGGGGATGGTTCCGAGCGCGTAGTTGGTTGTGCCACTCGCTCAGGATGCGCAACAGATCCGTCGAAGCCTGCCCGAACCAGGCATCTTGCTCTTCGCGCATGTGAATAATGACAGGCTTACTGACTTCCTGTGCAAGCTGGAGCTGCAGCCGCAAGGTTTCCAACTGCCAGGCGCGGTGTTCTCTTTGCTTTACCCAGTAGTAATCAATTCCAATTTCCCCGATGGCGACAATTTTATTCTGTGGCGAGTCAGTTGTGATCAGCCGTTTCAACGCCTCGTACGAGGAACGATCCCACTTTTCGGCATCTGTGGGGTGAAAACCAACAGCGGCGAAAATATCGGGGTAGCTGGCCGCAAGCCTGATCCCGGCGCGACTGGAATCTAAATCCAGGCCCGGGACCAGCATCCGACTCAACCCCGCCTCCCGGGCGCGCTCCATCACCGCCTGGCGGTCTTCGTCAAATTTATTGAAATCAAGGTGGCAGTGGGTGTCAGTAAGTGTCATGGATCAGGTGCCAAGTTTCAAGCACGCATTGCCTGACACCTGACCTGCAACACCGCGTTTTATTTGATTCCCGCAATCTTCAAGCCATCCTCGAGGATCGCTTTTACTTGATCCCCATGTGTTGTTTCGCAGTAGACACGCATGATCGGCTCCGTCCCGCTAAAACGGATCAGTAGCCAACCACCATCCTCCAGATTGAACTTGAAGCCATCGGTAGTGACAAGCCCCGTCACCCTCAAGCCCCCAATCGTCTGCGGATTAGCATCGAGGATCATTTGCTCACGAGTTTTGCGGTCGCCCGTGAAAGGCGTATCCACACGGTCATAGAAATGTTCACCAACCTTGTCAAACAACATCTTCAATAATTCGGTTGGTTTTTTGCCGGTGCGGACCATGAAATCGAGCATGTAGAGCCCCGCCAAAATCCCATCCCGTTCCGGCACGTTGCCACGGAAGGCGTAGCCGCCGCTCTCCTCGCCCCCGATGAGGGCGTTCGTGTCCATCATCTTCGGCGCGACATATTTGAAACCCACGCCAGTCTCGTAGACCGGAACGTTATAAAGCTCTCCCAGCTTGTTCAACATTGTTGTGGTCGAAAGCGTCTTGACAATCGGACCGCGTTCCCCGCGCACCTCAAGCAGGTAGAGCGCCAATAATGCATAGACGCGCAACTGGTTTATGAATTCACCGTTTTCATCACCGATTCCGCATCGATCGGCGTCACCATCGGTAATCAGCAGGACGTCGGCGTGGTTCTCCACCGTTGCCCGTAGACCCACGTCAATATTGGGCCGGATTGGCTCAGGTCGTTTCATTTCGGGGAATGCTGGATTGCGCGTATTATGGATCTCGATGATCTTTGTTTTGCCGCCGTCCAGCAGCCGCGTAAACCAGCCCGCACCATTGCCCCACATCGCGTCCACCACAACGGTAAAACCGGCAGCCTTGATCGGTTCCATATCGACCAGTTGCAAGATATGCTCGACGTATGCCTCGGAGGCGTCAAACATGACAACCTTGCCGTCGCGCATTCCATCTTGGATGCGGATGCGCTTTACAGACTCCACCGAATCGGGAATCAGCGCCTGAATCTGAGTCAGTCCCTCGGGGTCGATGGCGCCACCGTTTGGATCCCGGACCTTGAATCCGTTATCCGTGGCGGGATTATGGGACGCTGTAATATTGACCGCCCCGCAGGCTTTCTTGTCTACAACTGCATAGGAGATCACCGGTGTCGGTGTGGCGCCATCCGTCAGGTATACATTCAAACCGTTGCCTGCCAACACCTCTGACGCAGCCGCTGCGAAATTCTCAGATTGAAAACGCTTATCATGCCCTACAATGACCCACTGACCCTGTCTGCCCTGTTCGAGCAAATACGATGCAAAGCCTTGCGCGGCGCGGCGCACGTTATCAAACGTGTAATCTTCGGC
>DATHUN010000055.1:0-2355 GCA_035462205.1 Anaerolineales bacterium | reverse complement strand
ATCGAATCGCTAGCCAAAGAATCAGGGCTGGTTCTGGTCATGGAATCCGCGCTTTTGGATGGTTCGCTTAAGACCTGGCGAAAAGGTGTCGGCCAGTTCTGGGTCAAAACCAAGGGACGCGCCGCGCATGCAGGCGGCGATCACGAAAAGGGACGTAATGCCATTGAGGAGATGGCGCATCAGGTCATCGCGATACAGAAGTTAACTGACTACACCAAGCAGACAACCCTCAATGTGGGTGTTATACGCGGCGGTACAGTGTCGAATGTTGTCCCGGAGGAAGCGGTCATCCAAGTGGATGTGCGTGTGATGCAGCCTGAGGAATGGGAACGTCTCGAAGCAGAAATGAACAAGCTCAAACCGGTTCTCGACGGAACTTCCATCGAAGTAACCGGCGGCCTAAATCGTCCGCCGATGCCATTTGATGAGACAATGAAAACTTCATTTGAGAAAGCAAAGTCCATTGCAGCGCGCATCGGCATAGAGCTGAAAGCGGGTGGCACGGGCGGTGGCTCGGATGCAAATTTCGTCGCGCCGCTTGGAATCCCTGTGCTCGACGGATTGGGTGCGGTGGGGGAAGGGTATCACTCGGAACGCGAGTATATCTTCGCCGATAGCATGGAACAAAAAGCCAGGCTGGTTTCGTCCATACTTCTTGATTGGTAAAAACTCTCCAGAAGGATGATTCCATGCGAAAAGTGTTGCTCCCGGTATTGATTCTTTTCTCCCTTTTCATTACCTCCTGCTCGACCAGCACGCCTCCCGCCACGCCGGAAATTGTCTCCGTTTACTCCACCTCTGCTGCCGAACCCTGGTTACACGAGTTATATGATTGCGCGGGTACGGCCCCCATCCTTTCCCGTGTGGATGATCCCTCTGCGGCACAAATTGCTTTACGGGTCGGTGAGCCAAAGGACCTGCAGTTTGCCTACCAAATCGACACGGAAGACATTTTGATCGTCACTCACCGTCAAAGCTCCATCAACAATCTGACTTTGGAAGAAGCGCGCGCCCTATTCTTGGGACAGGGAGATCCATCCGTACAGGTCTGGGTGTACGCTTCAGGCGAGGACCTGCAACAGGTGTTTGATCATTTCGTGATGGAAGGAAGAATGGTTACATCATCTGCATCAATCGCTGCCACCCCGCAGCAGATGTCCGATACGCTGGTAAACACACCGAATACGGTTGGCATCCTTCCCCGCCATTGGAAAGTGGGAGATTCGCGTCAGGTGTTTTCTGTGGCAACTGTCCCGGTGCTGGCAATTTCTTTGAAAGAACCGCAAGGTGTGATAAAAGCCTTGATTGCCTGTTTACAAAAGTAATTTGAACGTCGAAATAAACGCCCGCCTACAAGGGAGTCGGGCTGCTTCTATGCTTGACAAAAATAGGCATCTCCACTATACTATAAACTAGTTTGCAATACAAACCAGTTTGTAAAGGAGTGAATATGAGTCGGGATTTTTCGGATGTAGAGCAGCGTGTCAGGCGCTATTGGTATGTAGATGGCATTGGAGAACTACTGGGGGGTGGAATGTTCCTGTTGCTGGCTTTGTACTTTTCCGTCCAGCAATATTTTGGAGATCAATCGCTGGTCGGTGTGATCCTGCAATCGAGCTTCGCATTGATTTTGATTGGCGGCGTAGTGATTACGCGTAGACTCATCAACGCTTTGAAGGCACGCATCACATACCCACGCACGGGATATGTGGAATATGAACAAAAGAATGAAATCCAACGCCGCTTGCTTGCGATAGTTGTCGCAACGACAGTGGGGGTGGTTAGTGTTCTGATCACGCGACGGATCACTCAAATCGACGCCTTGGTTGCCATTTCAGGTGTGTTGGTGGCGATTGTCCTGCTTGTGAAACAAGGTTGGACGGCAAAGGTCATGCGGTTTTATTTCTTAAGTTTGATAGCCGTGATCTTGGGCATCGCACTCTCCATGAGCGGTCTTCCGCGCGGCTACAATTTAGGTGCTTTCTATGGATTGATGGGAACTGCTTTTGTTATTTCTGGCGCATTGACCCTGGTCCGCTACCTGCGCGAGAATCCGCTTCCGGCGGAGAATCAAAATGGCTGAGAACCTGCGCAGTGTCACGGAATTGAATCGCCTCGTCCATGAGCCTGCGCGGCTGTTAATCCTCACGATTTTGTCCCCGGTGGCAAGCGCAGACTTCCTCTTCCTGCAGCGCGAGACGGGCCTGACCAAAGGGAATCTCTCGGCTCATCTTTCCAAACTGGAAGAGGCTGGTTATATCAAGATCGAGAAAACATTCAAAGGCAAGCTTCCACTCACGGTCTGCGAGCTCACCGCAGCCGGGAAAAAGGCATTAGCGCAATATCGCCAGCAGC
>DATHUN010000054.1:0-30622 GCA_035462205.1 Anaerolineales bacterium | reverse complement strand
GGGGACCGTAGACGTTGAAATAGCGCAACGCCACCACCTCAAAACCGAACGAGCCTGTAAATAACTCCGCGTACATCTCATCGACGCGCTTCGACACGGCATACGGCGATTTTGGCTGAAGGGGCGTTTCCTCGGCCAAGGGCAATGCCTGCGACTCGCCGTAAACCGCCGCACTCGAAGCAACAACCGCGCGTCTCACACCGGCTTTACGTGCCGCATCAAACAAGAGGGATGTTCCGGAAACGTTGATATCAAAACAGGCCTGCGGCTCTTCCATGGACTGCGGGACGGAGACGAAGGCGGCTTCGTGAAACAGGATATCGACGCCGCGTACCGCTTCATCCACGCGTGAGGCGTCGCGCAAGTCCGCCTCCAGGACATCGAGTTGATCTCCTTTGAACTGCCGTAGCAGCTCGTCGATGTTCTCGCGTTTCCCCGTACTGAAGTTATCTAAGATGCGGATCTGATGACCCTGTTCGAGCAAAGCCTGGACAATATGCGAACCAATGAAACCTGCACCGCCTGTGACAAGATAGTTCATGTTATCTCCCGGTCCGTCGCACGACGGTACCAATCGTCCGTAGAATGATGGCGACATCCATCGCCAGCGTCCGATGCTTGATGTAATAAAGATCATACTCCAGCTTGATGACCGTTTCAGTCACGCTGGCCACATAGCCATAATTGATCTGTGCCCAGCCCGTCAGACCCGGTTTGACAAGCAGTCGTGCCCGGTAAAAAGGAATCTGCTTCTGATACTCGTTGACAAGACTGGGCAGCTCGGCGCGCGGACCGACCAGACTCATCTCGCCCCGCAGCACCGACCAAAATTGCGGCAATTCATCGAGACGCGTCTGGCGCAAAAAGTTCCCCACCCGCGTTACGCGTGGATCGTTCTCGACCGTGGTAGAAGATCCGGCCTCCATATCGGATTCTTTGTACATAGAGCGGAATTTATAAATTTTAAAACGGATGCCCCCTTTTCCAAGGCGGTCTTGCGAGTAGAAGATCGGAGAACCTGTATCCGCCCAAATCGCCAATGCCAGAAACGGAAGTAAAATGGCAAAAATGATCAGCCCCAATATGGCGCCAATAATATCCAACAGGCGCTTTGCTAATTCATAGAAGCCACTGACATGCAATCCATCCACAAAGGAGCGGATGATCCAATCCGATTCGAGGTGATGGACAGGGACGCGGCTCGTCATCTCCTCATACAGAAGCGGCATGCGAGTCACATCCACGCCGCGTTCTTGCGCATCCAAAATTGTTTGGAAGGTGGCACCTTGCATCTCGCCGTTAATCGCCACGACGAGATCCGAGATACGATACACATCGATTAAATTTAACAAATGAGTGCACGCGCCCAGAACGGGGATGCCGTGAAATATCTTACCCGCCTTGTGCCCATCATCGTCGATGAAACCAATGATGTGGAAGGAGCGGGTGTTGAGATTATGATACAGCTCCGCCAGGGTTTGCCCTGCCCGGCCTGCGCCCACCACCAGAACTCGCCGTCGCTCTCCTGTGGTTTTGTAGAGGCGGATAAAAATCATTCGCCAGAGTAATGTCAGTGCTGAGCCAAAAAACAGGAAACCACCCACACCAATACGAGGCAGGTTGGATTGCTGTTGAAAAATAAAGAATACTGAATATGCAAGCAAACCGACAAATGCCGCGATGGCGATGCCGCGCGTTGTCCTTCTACCACTGGCGGCCACATGAGGTTCATAGAGTTCGACAAGTAACAGCACCCAGATAACAGGCAAGAGATAAAACCAAAAAGGCACGGCAACCGTGGTTTGTGCCTCGGCAAGCCGTGCAGCTTCACGAGGAATTTCTCCTTGTAATATGTACTGGTTATATATTCTTGGAAATACAATCAGGTGGTTATATTGACCCCAACTGTAGAGTGACAAAAAGAGCGAGCCGAGAGCCATCAATAAATCGCCCATCAACAAAATGACGCGGTGCTCTTCAGGGCGCAGCCGCAGCGGTGTAGTACGAATGTTATCAGCCATTCTTAGTTCTTACTCGAGGTGAGCATGCTCCATAGAAATCCGCTTCCCCAGGCAAGATGCATAGCTGAGATCGCCAGAGGCAAGCCAAACAGCAGATAAGGTTTACCACGTTTAAATGCGGCATAAGCGCCAGCGAGCAACAGTACAAAAATATAAAGGATGAGTTCTGTGATTAACATCCACAAAACAAAGGGAAAAATAATCGAGCTGAGTGCAAGTCCGATCAGGCTGAAAACAAATAGCGGTGGCAACGCCTGCCTCCAACGGATTGTGCGGGGAAAACGGCGTAGCATGCGCCATTTCCAGTACCCATAACGCCAGTACTGGCGAACCAGTTCTCCCAGCGTGGACCGCGAAAAATAAATGGAACGGATCGAAGGGTCCAGCCAGACGCGCCCGCCCGATCTGCGAATACGTGTATTAAATTCGTAATCTTCATTGGTAAGCAACGTTTCGTTATACCCACCAATCTTTTCAATCAATGTGCGCCGATAGGAACCAAACGGGACGGTATCCACTTCGGCCGCGGCAGCCGCAAGTCGATACATGGCATCCCCCACTCCAAGCGGATGCGACGCAGCAACCGCGATGGAGTTCGCGATCCACGTCTGTGCGCCGGCCCGAATCTCCCACACGCCACCGACGTTGTCGCCGCGTCCCGCCGCGTGGGCGTTCATGCAATTGGTCACATAGTCAGGATATGGCTTGGAATGCGCGTCGAGGCGGACAATGTACTCGCCGCGCGAAGCTTCAATAGCGCAATTTAAACCAGCCGGAATGGTACGGACTGTATTATCTACCAGGCGAACTTCCAGATCAGGAAAATCATTTTGGAACGCGGCGATCACCTCGCGTGTGCGATCCGTGGACATGCCATCGGCAATAATGACATCCATCTCGGCGCGCGGGAAGGTTTGCGAATGTAAAGCCTCCAGCAAAGCGCGGATAGTAGATTGCTCGTTATAACAGGGAACGATGACGGAAACTTTCGGTGGCATGTTTGGGCTACGATCTACAATGATAATCGTAAATCGCTATCTTTGAAATTTATTTGCCGCAAGCGGCAGATGGATCACGAACGTCGTCCCATGCCCCAACTCACTGCGGACGCTAATTCTACCACCATGCGCCTCGACAATTTCCTTGACGATTGCCAGGCCAAGCCCCGCGCTATGACCCTCGCCACCTGCCCGGGATGGATCTACCTGGTAGAAACGGTCGAAGAGATAGGGCAAAGCATCCTGCGGGATACCGATACCTGTATCCGTTATAGAAATTTCCATGTTTGCTCCAGCATTGACAGCAGACAGCGTGACCTGTCCGTTGGCAGGAGTAAACTTCAAAGCATTGTCCACCAGGTTCGTAAAGACTTGTGCGAGTCGATCTCCATCTGCAATTATTGAAGGCAAATCTGTAGGTACATTTAACTGTAAATCGATACCTGCTGTTTGGGCTTGCGGTGTGAACTTGACAACAATATTTTGCAAGATCGCCTTTAGATCCACCGCGTACATTTTCAGATCGGCTGTACCCGCTTCGAGCCGGGCGAGATCGAGCAAATCCAGCGCCATACGGTGCATACGTCCTGCTTCATTGTAGATAACCTGGGCGGCTTGTTTGCGCTTCTCAGGCGTGTCTGCTGCTTCGTCGAGAATTGCCTGGGCAAATCCCTGAATGGACGTGAGGGGAGTTTTCAGCTCATGGGAAACATTGGCAACAAATTCTCGTTGCGATTTTTGACTGCTTTCCACACGGGCGATCATCGAATTGAACGCACGCGTCAGATCCTGCACTTCATGCGGGCCGCTCGGCGAAATGGATTTCATCTCATCCGATGGGTACGTCTGTGCAGCATGAACAACCTGCTGTAAAGGATCTGCTATCCAGCGTGAGATAGCAAAGGCAAGAATCAAAGACAGGGATAATGCAATCAATCCGCCTTCCAGAACAGGGATTAGGAATTGGTCCGTGAATATATTGAGCACAGGCACACGTGGACGTGGCGCGGCAATGACCAAAATGCGATCTGGAGCTACTCGCTTGAATGTGTACAACCATGATTGTCCCTTTTCGTCCCGGACCGTTTGTTCCGCCCTACCCAAAATATTCCTGCGAGGAAAAGTTATTTTTGGATCCCCTGGATTTGAGTCAAACAGTAGGTCACGGCTGGAGTTGAATACCAAGACCCGGACATCATATTTATTTCTCAGTTGTTCGATGGCGCCAGGATTTCCCGTAAACTGTTGCGGATTGGCAAGAACAGTGTTCTGTACCTTTAGGAGACGATCCTGGATCTGACGAGAAGCGAGGGGGTTACGAAAGAGAAATGCTAAAACCACCAGCGTAACGATCACCAATGCTACGGTAATAATAACGGCGTAACTGAGCCAGAGACGGGAACGGAGAGAGCTGAGCATGGAATGCACGGTGCTAAGTGCGTAAGCCATTCTTCTTGAACAAAGACAACTGTTCCCTTAACTGCAACAGCAGATTATAAAACTCTCGGATCTCAGCCCGTGTGAGCGCAAACCAGGGAGCGAAGAAATATTTGTTGGTCAGTTGCTCGGCTTGCTCACGCAGTTCACGTCCCTTTTGAGTAATGCAAAATCTACCGGAGAGACCGGTCCGTTGCGCCCATCCGATCTGAACGGCTGCTTCCAACGCCACTTCATACTGGTTGATCTCATACCCGCGGGACGACAAACTTTCGGCTAGCTGTTCTGCAGTGATGGTGGTGTTCTTCCAGAGAGAACCGAGCACAAGCCAGATGATGCCTGCGCGGCCAAAATGAGGATGCGCGGCGGCATAGTGGCAGTCATCCCGGTAGGCATACAGGTCCATCAAATACTCACGGACCTGCACGATCGATGGACTATTCTTATCGGCGACGTGAAATCGTTTCAAGATCGCCCATTTTTCTGGGGGCTCAGGAGCAACCGTACCTGCCAGCACAATTTGTTTCAGCAGGACCACAAGCCGCTTGAGATTCAGGTCGGTAAATGACTCGAAAGGTAGCAACTGTTGATCGCCTGCCTGAATCAAACTGCGAGCAGCTTCACGCGCTTTCTGTGTCACGAGATATTTTTCATCCGGCAGTAGTTCAATCCAGCCCTTGAAATTGAGGGTTACAAATACTTTGTCGAACACTTGCGGATTGGAATAGGGGTCGCGCCTTTGAAACTCCTGCTTGGAGAACGAATCCAGTCCAAGCTCGCTGTAGGAGTATAGTTCGATGGGAATGTTTTGTTGGATGGCAGCTTCCTCAATGTATGGCTCGATCATCGCCCAGAATTCCTGGATGATGGAATAGATGAGATACCAAAGATTGGTGAGGGGTGTCGTTTCCATTTCAGTACGCGCTTCAACTCAACGCGAGACGAGCTTATATCCAACACCTGTCACGGTTTCGATTTTTACCGTGCTGGGCTCGAGCTTCTTGCGTAGGTGCGCCACATGGACATCTACAGTGCGGGTTTGCCCGTAGAAGTCGAACCCCCAGGCTTTTTGCAAGATTTGCTCACGACTAAGAACCCGTCCGCGGTGTTCGGCAAGAGCGAGGAGCAGGTCAAATTCCTGCGTACGCAGGTCAAGGGTCTGAAAATCGAGGCGCACTTCACGCCGCGCAGGATCAATGGTCAAGTCACCGAGATGGATTGGAGTCGGGTCGTCTGCGTTACGCTCGGAGCGCCGCAAGATGGCTTTGACGCGGGCAACAAGTTCGCGCGGGTTGAACGGCTTGGTCAGGTAATCGTCTGCACCAAGCTCAAGGCCGAGAATCTTGTCGATGTCTTCATCGCGGGCGGTGAGCATGAGAATGGCAGTGGGATCGTTCATCGCCCGCAGTCGACGACAAACTTCGAACCCATCGAGTTTCGGAAGCATAACATCCAGCACAACCAACGCGGGCTGCTCGCGTGTCACCGCAGCGACAGCCGCCTCCCCATCATTGACGGATGCGATACGAAATCCATCGCGTTCCAGGTACAGGCGCGAGAGTTGGATAATGGATGGCTCGTCATCAACGAGGAGGATAAGTTCGTTCAAGATTTGTAGTGAGTGATTCGCAATTATTCGCCGCGCGCCTGATTGATCAGGGCTGTACATTCGATCTCGACCAGAGCTCCTTTGGGCAGCGCTGCGACCTGGACGGTGCTGCGTGCCGGAGGGTTTTCTGGGAAAAACTCGGCGTAGATGACGTTCATCCTGGCGAAGTCACCCATATCCTGCAGAAAGACCGTCGTTTTAACCACAAAGTTCAAGCCTGAATCGGCGGATTCCAGAACATGCTTGAGGTTGGTCAGCACTTGGCGGGTCTGCCCTTCGACACCGCCTTCCACCAGTTCCATTGTGGCCGGGTCGAGCCCCACCTGCCCGGCTGTAAAGATCAAGCCTTCAATACGAATGGCTTGTGAATAGGGACCCAGGGCCTTGGGCGCTTTTTCGGTGGAGACGATTTTCTTGCCTTCAGATGTGTACATAATGCCTCACTGGGAGAGTTTTAGAGAGGATTGTACTTCTGATTGGGAGGATATGTAAACTTTTCTCTAAAGGATGTCACTCTGAGCGTAAGCGCAGCGTCCCTAAAGAGATATAGAGATTCTTCGCCACGCAGGGCAGCGTACGCCCCTTCGGTCACACCGTCGCGGTGTCCTTCGGGAGAATTACATTACTCAAATCTATACCCTATGGTGTAGTGGTGGGTTGTGGGCGGGGATTCGTTTGGCGGTAGACTTGCATTGCATCACGTAGCGCCTTACCGGTGCCGCTCAAGATAATTTTGGTCTCCTGAAACTTAGCATGCATCGCCACGAGGGTCTGTTTGGCTTTCTCCGGATCGGTCACTTTGCCGTTTGAATCAAATCCCTGGTGGGAATTGACAATGCCCTTCATGCCTTCGTAGACTGGTTTGGCCTTTTTCCATTGCGCCGCGAATGCATCCAGGGTCGCTTGCACAGCAGAGACATCCTTGCCGTTGGCTTTCGCGCGGTCGATTAACCGCTGGACCCGGGCGATCAATGTATCGGCGTGTCCAATACGTTCATATCGGCGGACTTGGCGCGCCCAAATTTTCTCCAACCGCTCATTGGTGATTTGCCATTGAGGTATCGAATCACCCGGTCCCCATGCAGATGCGCTGGCGAATGGCAAACTCGCCACGGCAAGCGCTGCGACCAACGCGACGAAAATAGTTTTATTAATTAAGAATCTCATCGTAAGCCTCCTTTATTTGAGTTACGATGATGATTGTAGAATGTGGAGATTACGTGGGTATAGTGAGGTTGTAAAATATCTGTAAAAAAGTTTGATGGGCATAAAAAGAAACAACTTATATTCTCCTCAACACCAGCATAGTGAGATCGTCAGCAGGAGGCATGTCTTTTACAAAGTTCAGCAGGGCTGCTTCGACAACGTCTAGCAGATCGGAGGCGGAGGAACAGAGATTGGCATGGATCGCCTCCATCAGGCGTTCTTCACCGAAGAATTCGCCATCCACGTTGAAAGATTCAGTCAAACCGTCCGTATAGAGCAGCAGGCTGTCGTCCATGTCGAAATGAATGACACGCTCCGTATATTTTGCTTCTTCGGAGGCGCCCAGGGCAACACCGGTGCGCGTCAGGCGCTCCACTCCTCCATTACATTTGATCCAGAGTGGAGGATTGTGCCCGGCGTTGACGTAAGTCAGCTCCCGGTTCTCCATATCAAGCACGGCGTAGACAGCCGTGACGAACATACCCTGTTTTGTATCAGGCAGGAGCAGCTCATTGACGCGGCACAATGCATCGGCGGGAGAGGGGTTTTCCAACACGGCAGCGTGGACCAGGGTGCGCGTGAGCGCCATAAAAAGAGCGGCGGGAACGCCTTTATCGGCAACGTCCGCGATAAAGAGTCCAAGACGGTTGTTAGGAAGTTCGAACACGTCGTAGAAATCACCACCCACCTGGCGAGCCGTCTTCCAACGGGCGGCTAAATCCCAATTGGCAAAACGGGGTAGCGTTTCGGGGATGAAAGTCTGCTGGATCTGGCGCGCCAACTGGACTTCGGTCTCGAGGCGCTCGCGGATGACCATCTCTTTTTGCAGCAGATCGTTCTGGATGGCAAGCGCAGCTTGTTGAGCAATCCCTGTAATGATCTCAAGGCGACGCGAACGGAACCGTAAACCGCCCTGCGATTCTTCGATCAAAATTACGCCATATAAATCATTTTTGACTGCAATAGGAACGGCATACAACAACGCGCCGGGATTACCCAGGTTTACATCCTGGGAGGGGTCGATCGAAAGCCAGGTATTCAAACCACCGGCATCCGGAAGCTCACAAGCCATCATGCCCGTTGCGCCGCGGCAGGCGTCGAGGAAGGCAAACTCACCCGGCGAAAAAGAGCGGTTCCAAAAGACGTGTTCATCGTTTTCACTGAGGCCATACTGCTGTGATGGACGGTAAAGCTCCTTCTCCGCGTCCCATTGGTAAAGCGCGGCTCGCTCCACCCCGACGAGGATTGGCATGATACGGATGATCGTGCCAAGCATTTCATCCAGGTCACTGAGACTGACGATCGCCTGTGCCACCTGCAACAACGCAGCCGAAGCATACGCCTGCTCCTGAGCAGAGTCGTAGAGGCGGGCATTCTCAATCGCCACCGCGGCATAGCTGGCGAAAGTAGTTGTCATCGCCTGCGCTTCGTGACCGTATCGGCCCGGCGTGCTATGAGCAAGGGTAATGATTCCCAGATGTTGATCCCCCACTCGTAAAGGAACCGCCAACCCGGAGTAATCCGCATTGAATCCGGCTGTTGCACCTGTGATCCAGATCGGGTCTATCGGCTTGCGAATGATGGGATTCTCGGAATAGAGCGCATCCATCAGCCCATCATAGTATTCTGGGGAAGCGTATAACGTGGCTTCGAGCAAATTCTCATCACAATTGTGACAGGCAGCCAGATAGAGCTCTTCATCCTCCATTAGCCAGATGGCAGAAACATCCACAGGTAGATTGCGATCCAGCTCGGACAGAATCGCTTCGAGTACATCATCTACGCTGGCATCCGCAGAGATCAAACCGGCGACTTCCCGCAAGCTGTCGCCCACCTGGCGCCGCCATTGCTCCGAGTGATAGAGATCGGCGTTATGGATCGCCGTGGCAATGTTGTCGGCGACGGCTTCAAAAATCAGTCGGTCATCTTCGGTAAACGTGTTCAGCCGGTCGGATTGGATATCCAACACGCCGACGACGATGTTGTCATATAGCAGCGGCACGCATAATTCCGAATTGGTATCCTCCGGCGGCAGAGGTGAAGCACGGTAATGCTCATCTTGTTTCACATCGTTGGCAAGAACGGTCTTTCCCTGGCGCGCCACCCACGGGATAATGCCTTGCTCATCATCCAAGGAAAGGGTGTAGCCTGCCAGATCCTGACTGCGGGAGCCGCTGCCAGCTTGGTATTCAATCAGCCTTCGATTTGGGTGCACAGTGAACAAATGCACATATGGATATCCAAAACGGTTGTGGATGAGGCTGGAAACATTTTCCATTAAGGTGTGCAGTTCGAGCGAACTGCTGACACTCTTGCTCACCTCGGCGATCAAGGTCAACTGCTCGGCGCGACGCTGGACCGCATTATAGAGGCGCGCGCCTTCAACAGCGCGGGCGATCGTATCGGCGAGCGCTTCGAGAATCAGCAAGTCGTTGGGGTGAAACGCATGTGCCTGGTCGCTTTGGACATCCAGGACGCCCAGCATCTGATCTTTCAACTTCAAGGGGATGACAACTTCCGACCGGGTCTCGGGCAGAATATCGAGGAAGCGGTAACGCGAGTCATTGCTGACATCCTCTACAAGAATCTGTTCGCCCGTCGCGGCCGCCAAGCCCACCAAGCCCTGCCCAATCTCTACATCGAGCGGCAGCTGTTTCTTGCGCCGGCCTTTGCGCGGTGCGGTAGTTTGTCGAGGCATGGCACTGGCGCGGAATCGCAGGGAGGGGGAATCTTTTTGGAGCGTGAAGATGGCAACATAGTAATAGTGGAATGTCTGCTGGATCAGCTCGGTAACACGCCGCGACAATTCGTCCACGTTCATAACGTTGGCGATCTGCGCACTCACTTCACGGACCAGATTCAACTGATTGAGGCGGAAGCGTTCGACGGCAATACGATGGGCGGCAACCAGACTGACCGCGATCACACCGGCCAGCCCTTTCAAGGAGTCTAATTCTTCGGAGGTAAACTCCGGTCCCTTCGGACGGGTGACCTGGATCGCTCCGAGCAGCATCCCCTGCTCCTCAAGCGGGACCGCCGCCCAGGTCTCGCGCGGCGCCTTGGTCTTCATCCCGCGCTGTTTCTTGGTACGCAGATCGTGTGCTTTCATCGCGCGTACCATTCCGGCGAGCGTTGGTTCTTCAGGGAAGAGACTGCCCTCAACGAGGGTCGGCAGATGGAAGAGACCTTCGCGCAGCCAGACCTCGACCGCCCCACCGATCAGCCGCGAAGTGATACCAACGATGATATCGCGTTGGCCGGAAAGGGAGGGCGCGCTGACGATTTGCTCCCCTAGGTTGGCGATCTCGCGCCAATCTGCTGAAAGCGGGGAACGGAGACCGGCTTTCATGCCTGTCACCTCTTGCGTTTGATCATTGTCAGTACGTTGCTCTTGTCTGCCCGGGGTTCGTAGTGAACTTCGTCCATTAGCTTGCGCATGAGAAAAATACCTAATCCCCCAATCTTACGCTCTGACAAATCAGCTTTTGTATCGGGAATAGGAACGATCGAGGGATCGTACGGCTCGCCATAGTCAATCAGGATGATTTTGATCGCGTCCTTCTCCATACCGCAGGAAAGATCCAAAACACCATTTGTGACACCTTCATAGGCATGCTCAATAATATTGGAAGCGGCCTCGTCAGTGGCCAGCTGGATGTTGTATACATCTTTGTCGCCGAACCCGCCTTTGCGCGCAATATCTCCTACAAACTCGCGAATCTCATCCAGAAATTCGAATTTGGCGGTAAATCGAACAGATTGCATATGGCAAATTTAAAGCCGCCTCCGCGATATTAAGCTGGAGGCGGCATCCTTCCATTGAGTAAGTGCAATGCTCCAAAAACCAACAGGAGGATTCTCTAGAAATGACCCACAGCAAGCAGTGGGTCATCGAAGGTCTTGAACAGCTCTGTGAATCCGGCCAGTTCGAGCGCCTCCCGGATACGGTCCGGTACATTTGCGAGGACGACTTCCCCGCGGTTGTATCGTTTGCAGTTTCGCTGCGCCGCAAGGAGGGCACGGAACCCGGCACTGGACATGTACTCCAAATCCTTCATATTGACGACCAGTTTGTATTTTCCTCCATCATTGGCAGCTTCCAGAGCCTGCGTCAACTGGGGAGCGGTGGAACTATCCACACGTCCTTTGACCGTGATCATGTCACAATGCTTGAATTCTTGAACCGTGATCTCCATAGTACATCCTCCAGATTGAATAGTACGGTCGAACTTGGCGGGATTATAACATGTCCCATCAGCATCGCTTCGCATTGATTTCCCAAGGGAAAGTATTCGATATGGAAAACAGACTGGATTTGAGTTCCCCTCCCTTCCGAAGTTCAGAGCCTCCAAGCGTTGGGCATGCAAGTCTTCGAATTGTCGGTTTCCAGTCGGGGTGAAAATGCTATACTCCAGAGTGGAGTGCATCGTCGCAGTTCATGGTGGTCGAATTTGTTGAAATGGCAGCCAGGGTAGTGACAACCTTGCTGTTCAGCCTGCCTCGCCATGATATGGCGAATCATTGACCTTTCAGTTTAAAGCCAAACCTCCACTCGTGAAAGAATCGGCGTTAAAATGCCTTGAGAATCACGCAAGGAGCTGAAACATGATTGGAGAACCCATCCTCGTTATGCTCATTGAAGACAATCCGGACCATGCTGAGCTCGTCATTCGAACGCTCGAGGAGCACAAAATTGCTAACAGGGTGCGGCACTTCCTCGACGGGCAATCCGCATTAGATTATCTTTTCCATCGCGGTGAGTACTCCGATCCGGCCAGCAGTCCGCGCCCGCATGTGATCCTGCTCGATCTGCGTCTGCCGCGTGTGGATGGGATTGACGTTCTCAAAGCCATTAAAGAAGATGACCGGTTAAAAAGTATCCCGGTTGTTGTGTTGACGACTTCTGAGGCGGAAAAGGATGTTGCCAAGGCGTACTATAACCATGCGAATAGCTACCTGGTCAAGCCAGTGGGTTTCGACGAATTCAAACGATTGATGGATGACCTTGGCTTTTACTGGCTCAGTTGGAACACGAACCCGACGATCAAGGACTAGTGCCAGATCTCATAGCGTTCCGGTCCAGTTAAGATTGTGATGGTCCCATGATGGATGAATCCATCCATATTCTTTTAATCGAAGATGATCCCGCTCATGCCGAGTTAATTCAACGTGCTTTTGAAGATCGCGGCAACGGAGCACATCTTGTCATCGCGCATAGCTTGAGCGAGGCGCGCTCCCATCTCAAGAATACAAAACCCTCTCTCGTGATTGCGGACTGGCGCCTTCCGGATGGAGACAGTACCGCCTTCCTGGAAGAACGCGATCAGGGTAGTCTCCCGGTCATTATCATGACCAGCTATGGCAGTGAGCGCAACGCGGTGGAGGCGATCAAATCTGGGGCACTTGATTACATTGTCAAATCGTCTGAGTCGATGATGGATATGCCTCATATTGCCGAGCACGCCATTCAACAGTGGCAGATCCTACAGGACCAAGAGCGGATCCAGGACGCGCTGGCAGAGCGCGAGGCGCAATTTCGCCTCTTGGCGGAGAATTCGTCTGATATGATTTCGCGTCACAATGTGCAGGGAACGTTTCTGTATGTTTCTCCCGCCTGCTACACAATCACCGGCTATATGCCTGACGAGCTCATTGGCAAAGATATTCTGCCTTTCATTCACCCGGAAGATGTCGAACACCTTCTTCAGTTGCTCAGTTCCTCCAGATGGGATGATCCAACGGTTGCCATCCCTTACCGCGCCCGACATAAAAATGGAGAATATGTCTGGTTGGAAACAACGGCACGAGGCATCTACGATCAAAATAACCGCGCCATCGAGATTCAAGCGTCGACTCGTGATATTACAGAGCGCAAGCAGGCACAGGTGGCATTGCAGCGCGCCCACCAGGATTTGCGCGAAGCTTACGACAAGACGATTGAAGGCTGGGTCAAGGCGCTCGATCTGCGTGACCACGAGACCGAAGGCCATACGCAACGCGTGACGGAGATGACGGTCCGCCTGGCTCGCAGCCTCGGGTGTACGGAAGAGGAGATTCTGAACATCCGTCGTGGTGCATTGCTGCATGATATGGGCAAGATGGGAATCCCTGACGAAATTCTACAGAAACCCGGTCCGCTGACCGCGGACGAATGGCAAGTGATGCACCAGCATCCGCAGTATGCCTATGACATGCTTTCCCCTATTAGTGAGCTTAATAAAGCGCTCATTATTCCTTATTACCATCACGAACGCTGGGATGGTTCCGGCTATCCCCACAGTCTGAAAGGCGAGGACATTCCCCTGTTCGCACGTCTCTTTGCAGTTGTAGATGTTTGGGATGCACTTTCCAGTGATCGCCCCTATCGCAAGCGCATGCCTCCCAAGGATATTATCGAATACTTGCAGCAGGAGTCGGGCAGGTTGTTTGATCCAAATATCGTCGAAAAATTCTTGTCGATGATCAACATTAAATAAAAAGGCGCTTCTGCGAAGCGCCTTTTTATTTTGTGCTTGCCTATTCCCACTCAACTTTGACCAATACAGCACGGACCACTACGCGGTTCTTGTAGGTCTTGGTATTCTCATCGAAGTCTTTGCAGGTTACCAGCGTCAGCCAGCTTTTTTCTTCATGCTTCATTACTGAGCTATCGTTGGCAGTGACGACCGAATTCGTCTGCACTTCGAAGATATATTTCTGCCCATATGCATAGATCACGATCTTATCGCCGTACCTGAGCTTGTTCAAGTTGACGAACGGACCAGGCAGACCGCTTGCAAGGTAGACATGACCGGTCAGGACACTGTTTCCGCTCCAGGAGGGGAAGGCACTTCCTTCCAGCCATCCGGCCTGGTCAGACAACCAGGAGATATTCCACGTTCCGTTCTTTTTCGGCACACCCGTGATCGGGATTTTCACGCCCAGGCTTGATATCTCCAAAAACAAATCGGTTGCCAGGTACTTTAGATTGGACGGCTGTGGTTCCAGGAACGTCTTCACACCTTTTGCAAACCCGGTTGCCGGCAAATTCGCCGATGTTCGGGTATTCCGAATATTGATGGCTACGAAAGCTGAATCATTGGAGATAACATCTGACGTCGCGGAGGTTGTTAGCGTGGCTGTGTTGTTGATGGGCGGATTGCCCTGGCTGTTGACTCTGGTCACGATCTGAATTGTCACGACATCCGTAACGCCCAGACTACCGCCCAGAGTCACAACGACCGTGAAAGGCGCTGTGCCTGTTCCAATCGCAGGCGTGACATTTACCAGGGTTCCGAGCGGCGCGCCACTAACATGGACAGCCGTGACATCAAAGATCATGGGTAACGCGTCCGTAACGACGACATTGGGCGCGGGTAAATTACCGCGATTCGTCACCACAAGAGTGAAGGTGATGGTCTCACCCACGGAGGCGCTTGTTGGGCTACCAGACTTTGCCAGGGCCGGGTCCGCAACTTGAACCGACAGAGTGGGAGTACCCGTAGGCGTGTTTGTCGGAGTACTGGTTTGAGTACCGGTTGGGGTACTGGTCGGTGTATTCGTCGGCGTGCTTGTTGGAGTATCTGTAGGTGTATCGGTTGGCGTATCCGTTGGTGTTGAGGTAGGAATATCTGTCGGTGTGCTGGTGGGTGTATCTGTAGGCGTGCTGCTGGGGGTACTGGTTGGCGTATCTGTTGGAGTAACGGTTGAAGTTGAAGTAGGAGTGTCGGTAGGCGTATTGGTTGGTGTATCTGTCGCGGTTGATGTTGGCGTTGAGGTAGGAGTATTTGTTGGAGTATTTGTGGGTGTATCCGTCGGAGTTGATGTTGGAGTATCAGTCGGTGTATTCGTAGGAGTACTGGTCGGAGTATCTGTTGGAGTATTTGTAGGCGTATCCGTCGGAGTTGATGTTGGAGTGTCCGTGGGAGTATTGGTTGGAGTAGAGGTTGGTGTGTTTGTAGGAGTATCTGTAGCTGTAGCTGTAGGTGCAACAACAATGACCGTGTTGCTCCCGGTATTGTTCGCTTCATTGCTCTCTGAGACAACTCCGTTTGGATCGACTGTTGCAGTGTTTACGAGGTTTCCGGCGGCACTTGGAGTAACGGCAAATGTAATACTAAATGAGGAACCGGCCGGCAATGTGACGGTACCGCTTGCAACACAAGCAAGGGTCGTTGCTGAGATGGAGCAGTTGATTATTCCTGTCGGTGCAGTGCTGCCACTCGTCACTGTCAGCGTGCCTTGTGGATAATCAGCAGTCAATCCCGGTAATATATCACTCAGAATTACCTGGGTATCAGTGAATGTAGCCATGCCGATGCTGTTATTTACTGCAATGGTCCAATTGAAAGAGTTACCCAAGACCAGATTACCGCTGATGTTGTCCGTTTTAGCCACTGTTAAATCGGGAGCTACCGTCACCGTCTTGCCGGATGTGTTCGACGTGACACCACTGGCAGTGGCGGACGCGGTGTTCGTTACAAAACCTGCTGCAACATCACTTGCAGTCACTGTATAAGAACCGGTACATGTAAGGCTTTCACTGACGTCCAAATAATCATCGTTATCACCGACCGAGCTCACTGCCGGGCAAGACACCGTTGTCTTATTATCGCTTACAGTCACTGGTCCGAGGAGAGGCGCGAATCCACTATTTGTCACAAGATAGTTATAGTTGAGGATATCTCCTGCAGAAGTAAACGATGGCTGTACCGCGCTCTTCACCAGGGTGAGCGCCGGAGTTCCATACGTTGCGGTTGACGAATCGCTAACTGTCGATCCATTGGTACCGGAGGCAGTGGCAGTATTGGGATGCGAACCCGATACAGCCGCGATCGGACCCAACACGCAAACAGCAATTTGATCATCGTTGGCATTCGCCACTGGCAAGCTGAACGGTGCAGTCAAAGGAGTGCCATCGCCATCCACCCATGAGCAACTCGCCGGGCTAACATCAGGATCTGATACGCTGACAGAGTTCAGCGGGACATCACCGACGTTTTCAACAATCAGGCGATAGAAAACATTGCCGCCTGTGGATACACCCAGGAACGATGACCACGGTCCACTGGAGGTGGGACCCACTTGCTTTAATAAGCTAATAACCGGGGACGGGTCTTTCACCAGCACCGATGCAGTCGATGTATTCCCTGTTCCACCATTTGTAGAATTCACAGTGACCGAGTTGTTTTTGAGGCCGGCGGTAGAACCCGTCACATTGACAGTCACCGCGCAGGATGCGCCAGCTGCCAGGCTTCCACCGTTCAAACTCACACTAGAAGAATTGTCGACTGCAGCTGCAGTGCCGCCACAGGAATTCGACAGGTTACTTGGCGTGGCAATGATCAGACCCAAAGGCAAGGAATCTGTGAAGCTCACCCCATTGAGGATTGTGGAGTTATTCGGATTATTGATCGTGAAACTTAACGTGGTGGTGCTGCCCGTAAAAATCGGATTCGCCGTAAAGGATTTCGCAATCACAGGCGGATCGATGACAGTCAGTGTCGCCGTGCCGATCCCGGTGGATGCTGTGTTTGGACCTGTCTCTGTGGAGGAGACACTGCTGCTGACATTTGTATAAGACCCGGCAACCGCGCCGGTAACCGTCACGTTGATTGTGCAAGTTCCGCTTGCTGCCAGCGTTCCATTGCTCAAAGCGATTGTGCGCGGCGCTGAGGCTTTCAATGTGCCTCCGCTACAAGACGAGGACGAGGAAGACGAAACAGTCAGACCCGATGGCAAAACATCAGAGAATGAGACGCCTGTTAAAGAACTTGTGGCGTTGGGATTTGTAAGCGTAAACGTGAGTGTACTCGTAGTACCTGTCCCAATGGATGTTGGAGAAAAACTCTTGGAGAGATTCGGCACGGTCGGCAGAGTACATCCTGTGAACGTCACATCGTCAATGTGGAATGCTGCACTGGTATTTTGCGCGCCGACTGCGTTGATGCGTAATGTGGTTGTACTGGTTCCGGTCGTCGGAACTGCATAGGTAATTCCATAGGTTCCGGCTGTTGTAGTTTGCCAGGAACCTTTAGAGGTAGAAAAACCTGTACTCGAAGTGAAGGCGCCCGAATCTGCCCTGCTATGAACATATATGAGATTATTATTGCTCGCGGCCCAATCGCCATTGGTAGTGAGAAGATAATCAAAATTGATGGTCACGCCACCGTATTTACTTGTATCCAGCACAAATTCAAAATAAGGTGTTGTCGTCGGGCCAGGCGTACCAGTCGATGCCCAACCAGATCCACTCCACGAATTCGCAGCGGTACTTCCATCGGCTGCGATCGTGAAGGTCCCGCCGGAGCTGCTGGCAGTCGCTGTCGTGACATTCGAGGCTTTCGTCGTATACGGTGGAGGCGGACCGCCGCTCCCCTGCCCGCTGGTTGGCATGCTCCATGTGGCGAACGTAGTTGGCGTAGTACAAGAAGAGGGCGGGGATGGTTGCGAACTGACGACCAATGTATCAGATGCAATGCTTCCAGTATCGGTAGTATCGATGAACAAGTTTCCGGTCGTATTGGTATAAGTGCCGGCTGTGGGGGAAGTCACCGTGACCGTGATCGTACAGGTGCTATTCCCTGCAATCGTAATATTCGAAAATGACATCGGATCGCTGCCAGTGGGTGGAGAAGGAGAGGCCCCACAGCCACTATAAGCGACGTTTGTATTGGATAAGGAAAGATTGTTCGGCAGGTCATCCGTAAAATTCAGATTCGAGATCGAACTCGTCCCAGGATTCGTAATGGTAAATGTCAGGGTGGAGGTTCCGCCCGGAAGAATCGTCTTGGGAGAAAAGGACTTGTTAATGCTGGTGTTGATGATGTTGGCATAGCGCGTCGATACGCCGAAGTCAGAGTTATAGTGAAAACTGCTTCCAGAGAAATCATAAATCAAGGTACTGAGTGGCTGTGGATTTCCTAAAGGAGCACTGGGTACTTTTAGAATCTTGACTTGATAGGTAACCGTGATATCCCCACCCACCTTTCCAACATCCAGGCAGGAGCGATAGTTTGGACTATTGCGATCATTCTCCCATTTACAGGCGTCGCCATATAATTTGTTGTTGGGACTGGATACATAAGCCGAAGAGTCTGCGGTGTAGGTGGTAGAAACAGACAACACCTGAAATATCGTATTGGGAATATTGATAAAGCTTTCGAGCTGTTCATACCCTTGTGTAGCAGTGAAGCCAACCATGCGGATGTAATATGTATTGCCCACCATGAGATTCATCGTTCCACCGGCAGGCACCGAGCTGGCAGGCAGATCAAGTGCACCAAGGGTCGTGCCAAATCGCACATCTGTCACCGCGTTGCGATTTTGAGACACCAGATGTTCTACATAAAGTTGACGCGGTGTAGGGGAACTGGCCGAAATTCCACCGTCGGCCGTGACTGTGATGTGGTAATTCCGGGTTGTGTCATATGCAGCGGAAGTACGAGTCACTTCTACTTCGAAATAAAAATCAGTAAACGTAGTGGTGCACGTTCCCGCAGCAAGGCTTGCGAGTGAGAGGGTCGAATTTGTCCCGGGGCGTAAATTGATATTTGCATTCGTCGAATCCCAGACAAAACTTGCGGTGACATTGGTTGCCGCTGCATCGCCTGTATTGCAAACCCGGACTCCAATCGGAAAATCATTCGGTCCGACATTTACATTATTACTATCCAAGCCAATGATATTCCATGTGATCGGTGTCACAGTCAGGATTGCTGCAGCCAAGGAAGAGGATTGCGGTGGAAAAACCAGACTCACGATGAGGAGAATCAGTAACCCCCAACGGAGAGCGGAAGTCAAACGACGGTGCATGAACTCCTCCAAAGGAAAAAACCGGATGATCTCTGGCGCCCGACCGAAACGAACGTCTTCGTGCAAAAAAGATTCTTACCGAATGAAAATGATAGTTTGCTTGCGTAAACTGGGTGATTCCTTCTTATGCAGGCAATTTAAAACCCGGCTCAACGGCCGGGTTCGCTACTCGCTCACCAGTGTCCTTACCCGTTTTGACTTCAACAAAAAAGGAAAGCGACCAAATTGAGACACTGGGTCAATGCATCCGTATGATGTCACCCAAATACTACTAATATTGTCTGATTTTATATCCTCTAAAATTGAAAGTCAATTACTCTTCAAAACATTTTTGTTAGGGGCAAAAAGATTGTTCCCATAGATGGACTCGAATTGACAGCCCCTCTTACTTCGATTATCCTTGCGTTCGTCCGGGCAGGCCCGGCGCGGCAGAGCCTTCCCAACCCCGCCAGGGTCGAGAGACAGCAACGGTACGGAAGTGTCTCTGGGTGCCGCCGGTCACCTGCCCGGATACTTTTCTTATGAGATCAAAGCGCTGGCTCTTCATGGTTCTTGCATTGCTGGCAGGCGTGGCTGCCGGACTCGCATATGGGTGGGTTATTGATCCGGTGGACTTCTATGATCTAACTCCCGATACACTACGTGCCGATTTCAAAGCTGATTACGTTCTGATGACTGCCGAAGCCTATCATGCCGAACAGGACCCCGGATTGGCTGCACGGCGATTGGCGGTTTTCGGCTCGCAATCCCCGGTCACGATCGCCTCGAGCGGATTGTCCTATGCGCGTGCCAACAGTTTTTCCGATTCTGATATTGCCCTGATGCAGGATTTAGTTACTGCCCTACAGGCTTGGAGTGGGATTTCATGAGGCAGTTGCCATGGGGAATCCTGCTTGCACTCCTCGCGGGGTTTGGACTTGGTCTTGCGTACTCATGGGTTATTTCCCCGTTGCGTGTGGTGGATGCTGCTCCTGTTGCGCTGCGCGCCGATTTCAAAGATAGTTATCGCGCCGTGATCGCGGCGGCGTATGCGGCAAATGGGAATCTTCCGCGGGCGGAGGCAAGGCTCTCGCTGCTGAAAGATTCCCATCCGATTGAGGCATTAAATGCACAAGCCCAGCGTCTATCGGCGAATGGAGATGCCTTCCAGCAGGCAGACCAGGTTGCTGCCCTTGCGCTCGCCTTGGATAAAGGCGTTGCTGCGAATTCGCCAACAGCCATCCCGGCGACCAAAGCAGTTAGCAATATTAATCTGACATCGACTGCGACGTTTCCGCCTCCTCCGCCAGAAATTCCCATTATTTTGACGGGTACGCAACTCCCTATTACTCTCGAAGCGCAACCTACACTGCCTGCATCCACACCGCGTCCCACGCAGACGGCTATCGCGACACCGGGTGCACCTTTTCGGTTGAACGGACAGGAGAAGGTGTGTGACACCAACCTGCCGGAGGGATTGCTGCAAGTCATGGTCTTGAGTTCCAGCCGTAGACAGATGTCCGGTGTCAAAATCGTGGTCACCTGGGATGGGGGTGAAGAGCAATTCTTCACGGGTCTCAAGCCGGAGCTTGGCAATGGCTATGCCGATTACATTATGACAGCCAATGTTACCTATACTGTTCAGCTGGCGGTGGGAAGTGATGTTGCCACAGGCGTCAGTGCACCCAGCTGCCTAACATCCAGCGGGGAAACCTTTACTGGGGGAATCAAGCTCACCTTCCAACAGCCATAAAATAAAAATCCCCTCTCCCAGGTGGGAGAAGGGATTCGTCTTGAGGGAAGATCACGGTAGAGAGTTGCTATTTGCCCAATCGTTGCCGAGTCTTACTTCAATATCCACTTGAGATGCCGGATCAGGCTGAATTAAGATCTGTGTGCTTGAGCTAAGCTTAAACAGGTTCTGGAAATATTTTAGAGTATATAGCTTGGGCGCGTGCAGGATGACTGTGGTCTGATCGTAGGCCCGGTCTGCTGTACCTACTCCCACGATCTGCATGCCTTGAGTCTGTAGATAAGCACCTGTGTTGTAATCCAAGTTTGGGGTAAACGAGCCATTCAATACCAGCACGCGCGCTGCATCGGCCTGCATTAACGCAGTGGGGTCACCCTGGGCTGCCATGGGACTGACCGCGCCGGCAGAGGTAAAGATCTCGTCACGCAGCACACGGATCTTATCAGGCAGCGGCTTCATCACGGCCGCGTCCTGCCCGCCGAGTGTTGTGTTGTCTAGGGTCACCATGGTGTAATCGATCACACCCTGTTTGATACTTTCTACGGGAATATCTCTCGCCAGGACTCCCAAGCGAATGGCAACATCGAACGGCATATTGGTCTTAATGCCAGCAGAGAACTCTTCGTAAAACTGTTGCGCCTGACCGATCAAAACCGGGAAGTTTTCTGGGCTGAGCACCTTATTACGGATACCAAGGATTACTTTTTGCTGGCGTTGTGAACGTGCTATATCGCCCTCTTTATCCTTGCGGAAGCGCGCATACGCCAGTGTCTTCTCGCCATTGAGATGACGGATTCCACAGCAACTCAGCTTGATTTTGTCCTTACCCGAGCCGACCGGGTCCAGTCGTAAGTTTTCCTGGTTATCGATATCGATGCCGCCGATGAGATCGATAAATTCCACGAAGGTATTGAAATCGATCTGAGCATAATATTGGATGGGAACGCCGATGAATTGCTCCACGGTTTTGCGTGCCAGTTCTGGTCCGCCGCCCGGGAGCTTGCTACCTTCGCCATAAAAATAAGCCATGTTGATGCGGCCATATTGAAAGCCAGGGATATTGACCCACATATCGCGCGGGATCGAGAGCATGCCGGCCGTCTTCGTGAGCGGATCGATCGTCAACAGGATCATTGTGTCGGATCGAGGTGGCCCATCATTCGCCAAATAGTCTCGGTAATCGAGACCAATGATTAGCACAGTGATCCGACTGGCGCCGTCCCAGGCAGGTGGCAGATTGCTATCAGGGATGTTGATCGCCGGAGGCAGCTCGGCGACCGGAGCAATCGGTGTACCCTGGTCATTGATCGTGGGTTGGTTCAACCCGCCGTCAGAGCCGGTACCACACGTAGACGGCCGCGAGCCTGCCAAAGGAGTGATCCTCCAACAGGTCACGAGACCGCGCACAAAGAGGAAGCCGGCAACCGCCACGCCAATGGCAATCGCCCAAAAGACGAATTGTCCCCTGGTGGGACGAAATTTGATGTTCGATAATGAATTCATTTTGTTCATAGAGGTTTCATGTATATCATATCCAGGCCGAGTCGCTCCAGGCCTTCCTGCGCCCAGTGTTGAAGCAGAGCCGAATCTTCCTGCATAACCTGCATCATGACCGGAATGGCGCGATGGTCTTTGATTTCAGCCAGGGCGCGCAAGGCATGGATTCGTTGCGATTGCACGCCGCTTTTCACGGCTTCGATCAGAGAGGGCACAGCCGCGCTCCCGATCTTGACTAGCGCATTGCCTGCCAGACTGCTGACCATAGAATCGGCATCCTGTAACGCCTGGACGAGTGACTCGACCGCGCTTTCATCCGTCTTGATCGCTAGCCCCAGCGCCGCGCACTGGCGGATTTCCGGGGCGGGATCGCTTAGAAACGGGATCAGCATCTCGGTCCGCGCAGAAGGCATTGAGGCGAGAGTACGCAATGCCCACCAACGTGTGTCTACATCCGATGACTTGGTCAAATCCAATACGGAGGGAATCGCGTCCGCATCCAGTTCAACCAACTGCGGAATTGCAGTTTCGGCGCGTTTCTCGTCGCCGCTCGTCAAGTCATCCAGCAAGCTTTTGAGAATAGTCACTTTACTTCGCAGGCGGGGGAACAGGAAGTTCGCCTTCCGCCGTATTCACCCACTTGTCGCCTTCGTCAATCAACATGACGGGAATATCGTCCACGATCGGATACTTTCGCCCGCAGTCCTGGCAGATGAACCAAGCATTTTTATAGTATTTGAGCTCACCACCGGTGGTGCGCACGCAGTTGGGACAGCGCAAAATTTCAATCAGGGTTTCACTAACCATTTACTCTCCGTTTCCTAAGGAGCAAAATTTTACCATGCGATTCCCGCGCTGACCGGAGCGAAGAGTGCTCGTAGAGGAGTGCCACTCCGCGCGACGGTCGTTTATGAGGCCGGATTTCGACAAAGATTCTTTTCCTTTGCCAGCTTTTCGGGATTCTTTGAATCGGGCCCGTATTGACAGATCGCCTGCCAGGGCTGGTAATGAGTGGTGAAATTATCCTGGAACAGCACGGCTCCGTCGCGCATGACCGTGCGTGTGACCGTAACATCCGCGCCGTTTGCCGCCCAATCCACCTGTTTCATTTCGTTTTTACGCAGCTCGGGATTCTCTTCAAAAGCCGGTGACGGTGCAGGGACAGCATTCGTGACACCTGTTGTATTCGATGTCACCGTGCGCCCATCCGATGTGGAATAGAACTTCCAGGTTAGCGAGCCAGCCGAACTGAAGTAGGTCTCCATCAAGATCCAGTACTGCGAGTCGTTCGTAAATTTGAAATCCACCAGCGGGAAATAGACCGTTGCGTCCAAACCGGCAAGGCTCGGGTCTGGAGAGCCGCCAGCCGTCTGCTCATAGTAACCGACGCGGTAGGCATGCGGCGTCCGTTCGACAACCGGGAAGCCGGCGTTGAACACGGTGCGGAACAATGTGGTGCTGACCTGGCATACACCGCCACCCACACCCTTAATCGTACGCCCACCGTAAATAATAAGTGCTTCGGCGAACCCGTTATCGAGGCTCACGTCGCCCATATGCTCACCCATCGAGAAAGTTTCTCCAGGCGCGACCAATAAACCATGAAACTGCGCAGCAGCCGCTTGAATGTTCTGCATACGCTCCGCGCTCGAACCATAGAAATAAGAGGTCTCCGCCACGAGTAGCTGGGTGATGTTAAGCTCCTGCGCCGTGGCCGTAGAGGTGACACGCGGCTGGTCTTCATTGATGACGAGTGGGACCGTATGCTCGCCGCGCAACAAGGCATCGTTGATCGCCTGGATGCTGGCATCGATATCCATGCTGCGACCCACAGTCGACTCGGCGATCAGATCGAGCTGGCGCGGATCGTCATTGAAGCTGAACTTGGCATCCACCGGCTTGCGGTCCACCTGGTTCTTGATCGGTACGAGCGCATCGCGCAGGCCCGTTTGACTCAGCATGACCTGCACACCATTTCCTGTGCGTTGCACACTGAGCAAATTCACCAGAACATCGGGAGTATACACATAGGGAGCCGGGTCACTGGCGCCGGCATTGGGAATCGTCAGGGTAAGCGGCTGGCTCAGGATTTGCCGCGCCGCGTCCGCTTGCGCGCTGACATCTAAAATCTGGGGCTGGATTTCCTGCACGACCAGATTGACTTCGCCATCGGCGAATGTTTGTAGCTGCCCACCCAGGTAGATCAGCGTGGCATCGATCTTCAACTCCCGGCCCACCTGTCCGGGCTGTGCGACGACATCGGTCCCGTTCAGCGCGAGAGACGCTTCCGTCATCGGCTGGTCCACCTGCGAGGCAATTTGCTCCAAATAGTGATGCGCGACGCGTTGGTCGAAGATGATCACCGGTGGGACTTTGACACCGATGCCCGCGGCGCGGATCTGACCCGATAACGCGCCGAACAGACCACCGCTTCTTCCCATCCGATAAGCGGTCATCGCGCTGGACGAGGGATCGAAGACCATGCCTAATTCGGCGGGACTCGCTACCCAGGCTTTTTCTCCATATCGAAAAAGGACCTTGCCATTGATGGGAAATGACAGTGCCTGGCTTAACTTCACCGCCGCATCGGACGGCTTCGTGCCTGAAAGGTCGACCCCCGCGACAGTCACACCGGGGAAAATGCGACCGGCATACAGGAGTTGATATCCCAGCACCCAGGTGATAATGAGTACAAAGAATAAAATTACACCGCTGACAAGCGCCGCGACAATTTGCGGAAATAGTGGTGTTCTTCGATAAGGATAGGAAATCGTAGCCATAGTTTTACCGTTTATAGATCCATAATAAATTTTTGCATAAATTGCAGGCATAGATTCCAAGATTCAATAGGAGATCGATGCGATACCTTCGGAAGATTATACCCTGTGGAAAATGAGAAATTTCAGTTCATTATCATGTCATCCTTCCTCAGGATGACATAACTTTTCTGTGTTCAGCAACTTGAGAATATGACGATTTTTTGATTTTACTTGTTCCAGAGCAAATTCAAGCCAGGAATGAGCATGGGTGTAATGGAACGGTAATTTGCATAATCCTGTCCGAATTCGCGCAGGAGTTTCCGTTCTTCGAAGATGATTCCCACCAATACATAGACGGTCAGCGCCGTATAAACAACGAACGAATTTAAGGAAATTTTGGGTGATAGCCAAAGAACCGATAAACCAAAGGTATATAAAGGGTGGCGGACAAATTGATACAGACCCTTAGTGATCAATAATCCTGTCTTTTCCTCCTGGAATAATTGTCGTAATCCGATAAACGAAAGCAAATCTGTCTGGAACGCGGCAACGATTAACAGGAAAAGCGCAGCGCCTTGCCCCACGCGCAGTAGATGATCGCTCGGAGGAGGGACTTGATAAAGACTTTGGTCAGGCAAAGTCATCATGAGATAGAGAATGGGAAGAAAGCTGATCACCGCATAGACGTTATACAACAGGCGGTAAAACTTCATGAATCCATCTCCATACACGCGACGGAACAGATCCTTGATTCTCGTAGAAGCAAGCAATGAATGGAGAATGCCCCAGAGTACGATGGCAAGAATCAACCAGAGCATTTAACCTCAATTATGTCATTGCCCCCGCCTGCGCTCGGCGGAGTTGCTAGGGCATGAGCCTGAGGCGATCTCCTCTTAATCGGTGAAAACTTATCGAAAAGATTCTGCCGTTTAATGGGAGATTGTTTCTCGAAGACTCGCACGCAGTGACATGTATCTATTGCACTCCAAATGCAGGGAGTTCCATTGTCCCTGTGTTGGTTCTGATGATGTAGTACGGCAGCCAGGCGACGCCAAATAGTGTCACAAATACATCCGTTTTCTTCGGTGCTACCGTGACTTCACTGGTCGCGCCGACAACCTGTCCCCATCTGTCATTGATCTCGGTGATCGTCTCCTCGCGGCGGCGTTGCAGATCGGCAAGCTGACGTTTGAACTCGTCGATGGCGTTGACAGATTCCTCCACATCCGCTTTGGCTTGCTCGGTCATGCGGCGCTTGGTGAGCGAGGAAGATAATCGCGACGCTTTTCGCCGTCCGCCAAAGAGACCGGTGAGATTCTCCAGGTGCGTACCGGCTTCCTCTATTTTCCGGTTCGAGAGTTCTGATTCATCCTCACGAAGTTCCCGTTCTTCACGCGCAAGCTTATCTTCCACCGTTTTGATCTGGCGATCGATGGTGGCAATCTTCTTTGCAATCTCGGAGTCACGCGCCTCACGGGCGGCTTCGGCGCAGGCTTTCATAAATTCCGCCTGGCTCACGTCCGGACCCGCGTAGACTTTCAGTGCCTGGTTGGCGCGCGCTTTTACGGATGTGGTCCGATACACCCAATCGGTAAAATCCTTCTGCAGGGCCGTCATTAGCTTGGTGTCGTTCAGGGGCGTGTCAATCGTGCCGAAACGCGCCGAGGGAATAGAGGTCGTATCTACATTCTCCAGCGAGGGACCGTTATACAGAAAATCCTCCCAGCGAATGGAGCCACGCTTCTCGGGACTGCTTACCAACGAGGTTCGGACGATCTCGCTGTCGACACCGAGTTTCCGGTCGAGAATGCGGACGCGGGCAGATGCCAGGAGCGCAGGACGGTAAACGGCTCCTTCCATCATCACTTCCGCAGGCATGGTCACACCCGCCGCGGAGAAGGCTTCTGGCAGGCTGTAGTTCTGCGGTAGATAATATTCCTTGATCCAGGCCGGGATCGGCGGCTTGGTGATGCTGCCATCGATGTTCGTTTTTGGCGGCGCGGCGCGCGGCAAGGGAGCGGTTGCCAAAACGGTTGCACCCTCCTGTTCCGCGACCGAGCCAGTGACAACGGTCGAGGCAAGCGGCTTGTGAGGTTGCGTGTCGCTCAAATCTACAAGGGGCATCCCCGTCTTTGCGCCGACAAGTTGATTCAAAGCGGGGATCTGGGCACGCGTCAGGGGTCCGGCAAGGAAGTTCATCGCCCAGCGCGTTTGGAACAGTTTCGGTTCGGCGGCATGAATGTTGTGCAAAATAAACACGCGCTTTCCAAGCGAGGAGATCAATTTATCGAACACGCCGCGCTGGACGCCGCCCGAGGCGCTTTCGAGCCCATCGAGAAGACGGTTTTTATCCTGCTCGGTCTGGAGCTTGCCGATGAACCAGGTGCCCGCGTTTGAAAGTGCTTTGTAATCCACGTCGACGGGGTTTTGGGTGGCGAGCAACAGGCCGAGACCAAACGCTCGCGCACTCTTCAACATGCGCAGGAGTGGCTGCTTCGAGGGTGGGTTGCGCTGCGGAGGAAGATAACCAAACATTTCATCCATGTATAGAAGGGCACGCAGCGAGGAGGCGCCACTCTGGGTTCGCATCCATGATTCCACAGCCGATAATAACAACGTGACGAAGAACATACGCTCCGCATCTGACAAATGCGCCAGATAAAAAATGCTGTGGCGCGGACGTCCATCTTCGGTAAATAGCAACGTATTGATATCGAGCGATTGACCTTCGCGCCAGGTTTCGAAGGCCGGGGCGGCGAGAATGTTATTCAGGACCATCGCCAGCTCCATGCGGTCTTTCGCCGGGAAGAAGGTATCCACGGGGAACGCGCCGAGCTTCTCGAACGGCGGACGCTGGGTCTGCAGGATCAACTCGGTGAGCTCGATGTCCTTGCCCTGACTCCAGGCGTTCTCAAAAATATTTGCAAGCAAAATATGTTCGCGCGAGCGCAGCGGATCGATATCGTCATAACCAACCAAACCAAGAAGTGCCGTGACGGTGCTTGAGATTTTTTCACGCAGTGTTTCGCGATTCTCTTGCCATGCCAAGGCCGGCACGGTGAGGGACGATAACACGCTGACAGGAATTCCCGCGTCGGAACCGGGCGTGTAAATCGCATATTGGGCAGCATTCTTGAGAGCTAAGATCTGTTCGGGTGTAATCCCCCACTCCTGCAACCCCTGCCGCCAGGAAGTAGACGCATCCACCGCCAGTTGATCGAGAGTCTTGCCGGCGCGGCGCGCCATCTCTGGATCGATCCACGGCTGAAAATCCTGTGGAGCAAGATCGGGAAAATGCAGCAAAAGATTCGTGAGATCGCCTTTGGGATCGATAATGATCGCCGGGACGCCGGCCAGGGCAGCTTCTTCCAACAAAGTAATACATAGACCTGTCTTGCCGGAACCGGTCATGCCGGTGACCACGGCATGCGTGGTCAGGTCGGCAGCGTTGTAATAGACGGATTCATTTGTAACAGTTTTGGTGAGGGGATCATAGGCGCGTCCGAGGTAAAAATTAGCATCTGTCATAAGTCACTCTTTCCTAAAAGATAAATTTTCGAAGCTGCCCAACGGAATTAGAACGAACGTGCTAGGTACCAAATGTACTCCATTTCGGGGCTTCTTACAAGGAAGGGGAAACGCTATAAAAACTGTCTGATCTTATGACAAATAACACATGGTTCTTATGCATAAAATCAGTATCTTTTCGCATATGCCGATGTCATGTAATCTATGACGGTCGACCAAATCGGCTTGATCTTATTCAACTTGTCGGTGGGTAATAAATACATGCTGTTAGCCTGCAACTCATAGCGAGAAAGTCAACAAACAAAACCCAGGGTAGCTGAAGAATTTATCACAGTGCCAGAGCAATCGTAACAGCAGCTTGACAAAGCCTGCACATAATCTTGGCAGCTGGAGCCAGGGTAATGACGGTCCGTGCGGTTTGACAGTTTTATGAGCTCGAGCGGACTCTATCCAAGAGGCGTTGTCCGCTCTGTTGCCGGCCAGCAAGTCGATCCATTGGTCGGTTCACTACACACTCAAGAGGGACAATCTATGCTTACACCGATATCGTTGAGTCCACATCCTCCATCGCATGGTGAACAGAAGCGCACTTTCATATATGCTTTTTTGGTGGCCGCCCCGTTTATTGGGTACGCTCTACACTTAACGTATCTTCCGATGCGTGATCTTACTACAATCTTCTATCCAGCCGCGCAAAGCTTTTTACATCCTTACTCTATCCAAGGTTATATTAATCCTCCTTGGGCTGCGTTACTGGTTGCACCGATTTCTCTCTTCCCGTATGAATTCGGACGTATATTGATCAGCCTTTTAAATATGCTCGTGACTGGTTTATTAGTTCTCAAATATGGTGGTGGTAAATCTGCGCTCTTCATCATATTCACAAGTTATCCATTCCTCTTCCTACTCAGTACGGGCAGTGTCGAATGGATGCCTATGCTTGGCCTTTTATTCAACTGGCCTATCTTAATCCTCGCTAAGCCCCAGAGCGGAGCTTTAGTGCTATTCGTATGGCTTAAGCGGACACAAGGCAAGTTGGCATTCATCTTTTCTATTGCTGCATTTCTTGGGCTATCCTTGTTGATTTGGTGGAACTGGCCGATCCTCATGCTTGAAAATATCCGTACATTGCCAACGGCACTGGCTTCGCCACTGAACAAAATTATTCTATTGCCCTGGGGTATACCGTTTGGTCTAGCCGCGCTGTATTTTGCATTTATGCTAGATAATGAATCGTTGGCAATTGTCGCGACTTGGCTACTCGTGCCACATCTCATTTATCACTCACTGGTAATGGGCATGGCGGTGCTCGCCGCACGTTATCCGCTGTTGACGCTGATTATGAGCATAACCTTGTATGTCGTTGTTTTGGTCCGCATGCATTTCGCCTAATTTACAGAACGAATAACATAGCCCAAGGCAGCCCTACACAGTGTCCCAGCGCCAAACAACCGGGCAAATTGCGCCGGAGCTAGAGTGGTGTGAAAGAGGAAATGATCATAAATTACGAAGCTGCTTTCTACGGAATGGATGTAAACTCCTGGCAGGCAATCCCGCATTGCCTAACGGCTGACGAAGGCTGAGAAGGACCCCGGAATGATTTGCCAAACCGGAAAGCCTTCTCAACGCCGGGGCGATTTGCAAAGATCTTCTTTTACAATACAAAAAAGTACATAAGATGAACAGAGATACCGGGAGCATATGATTTACCCCAGCTTAGCCTGACGCCTCGACGAGGTGCAGAGACATACTGTTAAGCGGCTTGGAAGAACTTTTCGATGATGCTAAGATATGTTATGCCTAGGCCATCCCTTTACATTATGTGCGGACTTCCTTTCTCGGGGAAAACCACAATCGCTCGAGCCCTGGCAAGCCGGTGTGATTTCGTCCATCTTGACCTAGATGCCCTGGCACGCGCGAAAAGCCTGTTCCCTGAAGAGGGCATAAATGATGAGCAATGGAGTCAAATGTTTCGCGAAGCTTATCAACAGATAGCTCTCATTTTGACCTCAGGAAATTCGGTAGTATTTGATGCTGTGAAT
>DATHUN010000053.1:0-4810 GCA_035462205.1 Anaerolineales bacterium | reverse complement strand
ATGGATTCAACATCTAGTACCAAGAATCCTTTGGTTCGCAATGTGCTGATGAAGTCCTGGTAAGTTTCGCTTGATGGGCTATCCCACCACCTGTCGTTTGCTACGATCATAAACTTTGCGTTCCTTGACTTGGCGGTATTTCTCATCTCATCGAGCAGCGCGATTGTCAGTTTAAAGTCTTCTCTTTCAGCACTTATGCCCGGTACTGGCGAGTTTGTTGGATCAGAATTATCTTTAATATTTCCGTATAAGGAAAGCAAGTCAAAATATCTTTGAACGAGAAAATACGCGAGAGCAGAGCGCTGTGATAGAGAATATATAAATTTTCCCTGTGGACTGGTTTCAGGGACCGGATAACCTGTGAGGACGAGCTGGCCATCTTCTAACACAAATTTCGGTTTATAGTAGATTGTGCTGACGAGCTGCCGATCATTGTCACCTACATCATTACCAGCCATCTCTAAGATGACAAGATCAGTTTCGTATTTAATGCCTTCACGCCTATACCAGAGCAATTCTTGGTCAGTGCTGTAACCGGAGATGCCAGCATTGATTACGTCCACATCCAGTGATTGCTCAAGCAGTTGTGAGAATCGTTCTGGTTCTTCGACACCATAACCCCAAGCAAATGAGTCGCCAAGCACTAATATGCGCTCGCTATCATTTTGACGCTCATATGGGTGCGGGCGATCTCGTAAACCGTTTTCATTAATTCGCACAAGGGTGCGAAACTGTGGTGTCTCGAAGATTCCCTCTTGCCCAGGTTCGTGTGCCCATCCCAAGAGAGAATCATACTTCCAAAAACGATCTCGCTCTGGACTCACATATAGGGGCTTCAAACCTATAAGTCGTAGTGCTATCTCACTCAGAAACAAGGCAAAGAGAGTGGAGATGAGGAACAGGGATAGATTAATCAGGATGCCCCGGATATTTTTATTCAATGTTTTGTAATTTCTGGCTTGCTGCATTATCGTAGTAACCGAGTTATGGAACACTACCGATCCTTATTTTGGGTGGCTTGCCAGATCATGATACCGAGGACACTGATCAGAAGAACTGTGACCGGTAATAAAGCCATTTTGAACGGAGATAGCTGATCGTTGGTTTCGCTTCGATCCATTTGATCCGGAGAGTTGGTCGGCTCATTGTTAACCGTGCTGGCCGGAGTTGACGACGGCTCCAGAGTAGGGGTTATTGCGACTAACGTAGGTGGTAGCGCCGTCTTGGTGGGGACGCCCTGGATTGCGGTCTGTTTTACTGGGAGTTGGAGCGTGCGGTTGGCGTAGAGCAGGGTTCTCTCGACTTCGTCGCCTTCGCCCGTCGGTTCCGCCAAAATGACCATCATTTCCCCCAGCGTGTTGACTGCGGCGGACAACAACTCCACTGGGCTCTCCTTCTGCGAAGACAAAGTCAAATCCAAAGGGGGTTCGGACTGCCAACGGCTGCCATCCCAGAGCCAGTGACCAAGAGCGTCCAGACCGACACCCACCAAATGTAATCTTCCAGCAGGATCTGTCGAAACCGCCGCGAGCTTACCTATATCGGGCAGCCCTTGAGGATACTGCCATGTATGCCCACCATCCAAGGAAACCTGATCCCACACAGTCGTGGGTGTATCCTGCGGCTGCCAGAGCAGATGCAGATTACCTTTTCCATCAGTCACAATCTCTCGCCAAGCCACGGGCTCCTCAACGACCAACTTTGCATCGCTGAAGCTTTGGCCGTCGTCATCCGATCGAGCGTAATAGAGAGAACGAGGAAGTGCATCTCCATCGCCTTGAAGCGACTGCTCCTTCCATATAATATGCAGTAAGCCATTTGCAGATGTCAGCAAAGAGGGTGCGCCGACAAGATCGAAACCTGCCGCGGCTCCATTGAATACTTGTATTGGCTCTGACCAGGATGTTCCATGGTCTTTTGATTGCACCAGATAGATCCCGCGCTCCGCGTTTACTGGAACAGAATAAGCCACATATAAGGTTCCAGCGGAATCCCAAGCGATATCAACCGAACCGATCTCCCCATCATGGCCTATTTGGAGTCGTGCAGGTTTTGACCAGCGGGATTCTGAAGCGGAGTTACCGCTGGTAGCTCGGCTAAAGTAAAGCTTACCCAGATTATTTCGCGCGATAAGAAATAGCTCATTCTCAGGTCCGGCTGCTATGGCTGGCCAGGCAGCCTCTCCTTCGGGTAGTTCGAGGACCGGATTTATACGCGACCAAAATTCACCATCCCAATATGTATAATAGATGGCCGGGTCTTGGTGTTGGCTAAAAAAGGCGTGAATAAAGCCATCATCTGTGGCCACTAACCCCACAGTTTCCATCTCATAGCTATCTCTGGCAACTGGCGAAAGCTGGCTCCAAAGCGGCGGCATAAACCAGGACTTAACTGCCTCCAGGCTGCGGGAAGTGACCCATATATCGCCTCCTTCCCCCTGGTCGCAGCCAACGACGTAAAGTCGCGCACCTAATAAAGAGGCCCGATGGCAGCCGTAGATCACCTCTGTGTAAATCTCAGGTTCTTCAAAGCCGGAAAGAATCGGTTGTTCCTGCAGCTGACTCCATTGGTGGCCGTTCCAAGCGGTGAGGAAGACCTGGTTCTTAGTTTCAGTCAAAAAGTACAACAGGCCTTCGGGGCTGTTCGCCAATCCTGTCACAAATTCGTTTGATTGTGCGCAGCCTACCATATCCTCGATCATTGGTTGCGGGTTGCTCCAAGTGGCGCCGGCGTCATTGGAGAACTGATAGATCTGGCTGCATGAGGGCAGCAAGCCATTCGTAGCGCGGCCGCTCTGCCAGACAAGCACGACGCTGTTCTGAGTGGCGCCTACGTGAATGTTGAGGGATCCTGCCGATCCAGAATCTGACGCCGGACCCGCAACTAGCGCCAGTTGTTCCCAAGTCTTTCCGTCGTCCGCGGATTGCGCCAAGAAAACCTGCTTGCGAGGCCGGTTATCCCACGCAATATACACGCGCTGGGTGTCCTCTGTCCCGGCTGTAGTGATGCTAAGATTCGCCTCGCCTGTAGTCAGCCTGCGGAAGTAGGGAGATTCATACAGAAGCACAGGTACCGTCCAATTCAAGCCGCTATTTTTGGAGTGCGTGTAATAGATGCCAGGTGGACTTAGAGGATCGCCAACCGTACGGAGGTAGGCCACGTGCAGTTCACCGCGCGCATCAATGGCAACGTCAAAATAAGCTGCTTCGGGAGCTATAAAATGCCGAGCGTCCCACGCCGCGATTTTTTTGAAATCTTGGTTTCTCACTTTGCTTGTAAACAATTTACCTTGCGGAGAAATCCAGAAGGCGAATGTATCCGGACCAGGCGCAGCTAGGAACAATGGATTTGGGCCGGTGTAAATCCCCGATTCGGATCGGCTTGTAGACTCGCTTTCGAGCGGCAGCTCAAATAAGAGATTCAAGTTGGTCTTCTCCGGCGCGCTCCATTGATCGCCATCTAACCGTGCGTACATGTAGTTCGCGAGGTCATCCTGCCAAACGGCATGTACAATTCCCTCGGAATCCGTCACAATGGCTGGATTCGTAGCACCACCAGAGTGGGACAGGTTCAGAGGCGCGGACCAGACATCGTCTGTAGACTGGGCTAAGACCCATGAGGGTGTAATGAATGTGATGAACAGGGCGCTGGGCAATAAGATTCCCACCAGCCTGAACATCCATCCAAAAAGTTTTGCCGGTTTCATCACTTTGTGACCCTTTCCTCCTCCGTGCAGAAATCATAAATTCTGGCACGGAGGTTATGTGCCTCGGGCTTTGGATTGTAATAAACCAGGAACTTTTGCATCGATCCGTCGAAAAACATATCGTAAGACGATACGAGATAATAGCTGTTTTCCGGTCTTGGCAGCTGCTGAGCTATCTGGCCCTGCCGTGGGGCAACGATGTGGAGGTAATCGGCATACAATCCTTGCTGGTATCGTTGATGACAGTGGCGATACGATACCAATTTCTCGTAAATATATGATTGGCTGTAAGTATAGGGCAACATGCCTGCTGCGAAGGTTATGATGCGAGGGCGGCGGCCGTTATCACCATTATTTATTATTTTCCAATGGTTCTCGATATCGAAGGCTTCCTGTTTCAGAATCTGCATGAAAGTGACATATTCCGGGATACCCACAGCCCTGTATTCCCCGATGGATGAAATCCCATTGACAGAACGATTATAAGTATATACATTCTGATAGAGCTGAAACGACGTTAGACAAAGAAGAAGTCCGGTGAACAGGTAGGCAGATTTTCCCGTTGACAAGTTTACTTTTGTTGTCTCAGATGCACGGCGAAGGAGATCCACCACAATCATCACAGTGGAAGGTATATACGGAACAAAGAAGCGAAAAGAAAACATCATGTGGGTAGTCGCCATCGTCAAGCCGTATGAAATCTCCAACAATAGTCCTATATATAGCCACCAATAGCTTTTGAAGTGCCCATATAGAACATCGATCGTTCTATGTTTTGGTACCAGCAGAATAAATATCAGCGCTACGACAGGAATAATTCCGATATATAGAAGATAAGAAACGATATATCTTCCATTAAAAATCAAATTCCATAAATTCCCTTCTGGTGTCTTAACATAAAATGAAGTGGGCAGAAGATCACCATAGTAATAAACACTGATGACTAACCAGATGAGGGGCAAGATTGACGCTCCGGCTAACGCAAGAACAATATGCTTCATCGATTGTGCTTTCGAAGCCGCATAAAGCGTCACTGGCAGGAAAAATAAGATGGAATCATAGCGCGTAAGAAAAGCCAGGCCAGCCAAAAGAAATCTTATGTAT
>DATHUN010000052.1:0-4613 GCA_035462205.1 Anaerolineales bacterium | reverse complement strand
TTATCGAAACGGAAAGTCGCAGCACATCGAGTGGTCGCCGGCCTGTGGTGCTTGAAATTAATCCCAACCCGGGCTTGGTGGCTTCCATCGATCTGGGTGCCGCGCATTTGAGCGTTGCTCTTGGAGATTTCTCCGCCCGGATTTTAGAAGAAGTAGAAGTCGCTTTTCGAATTGATGAGGGACCGGAAGTCTGCCTGCAAGAGGCGGACCGGCTCTTGCAAGAAATACTGGTGAAACGAGGACTCACGACTTCGAACCTTGCCGGTATCGGCGTCGGCGTTCCGGGGCCAGTCATCGCCGAAGAAGGTATGGTGATGGCACCTCCGATCATGCCGGGCTGGGACCGGTTCCCCATCCGAGCGACACTCGAAAAGAAATGGGAAACTTCGATCACATTGAACAACGATGCCGAACTAGGCGCGCTGGGCGAATGGGCCTATGGCGCGGGCCGCGGAGAAAAGAACCTTGCATTCATCAAAGTCGGCAGCGGGATTGGCGCCGGGTTGATCATCAATCAACAGATTTATGGCGGCACAACAGGTTCGGCAGGAGAAATCGGTCATCTCACCGTCGATGAGAATGGTCCACTGTGCACATGTGGAAATCATGGCTGTCTCGAGGCATTTGCCGGCGGGCATGCCATCGCTTCGCAGGCACGTAAACTTGTCAGGTCCGGCAAACGGACGTTGCTGTCTGAAAAGAACATTGACTCGCTTGACGCCCAGGATGTCGCTGAAGCCGCGCGCCGCGGCGACCTGCCCGCCCAGGAAATTGTCAAGCGCTCTGGAACATATATTGGCATCGCGATCGCAGGTTTGATCAACCTATTTAATCCAAGTACGGTTATCATCGGTGGTGGTGTGGCGCAGGTCGGTGACTTGCTGACCGGCCCTATCCGACAGGCAGTGCGGGAACGATCCCTGCGTGCATCTGAACATGGAGTCAGAATTACTACAGCCATGCTCGGACGAAGGTCATCGCTGATAGGCGCTCTGGTGCAGGCAATCAATATTGCCATCCATGACACCATTGAACGCAGAAATCAGGGGGCAAAGAATCACTCTTTAGATATGGAACAGCCTTCAGAATTCAACACGATAAAGGAGGTGATTGTAAACAAAGAGTAAGAGACATATAATTTACGCAGTGCTCGTCGTATTTACGAACCAAAATCAATATTCATCCTTTAGGAGAAGAGAAACATGAAGAATAGACTTTCCGTACTCTTCGGCCTGCTGCTCATCGCCAGCATCATGCTTTCTGCATGTGGTGGTGCTCAACCTGCAGCTACCGAAGCCCCCGCAGTCACAGAGGCGCCGGCTGCAACTGAGGCCCCCGCTGCGACCGCAGCCGCCACGGAAGCAGCTACTCAAGCAGCCACGGAGGCCGCTACCGAGGCTTCTACTGCATCAGGCGAAGTCACGCTCTGGCACGCCTATGGCACCGGCTCCGCTGAGGAAGTTGCTCTCACCAAGTTGCTGGATAAGGCAAAGACGGACCTGCCCAATATTACGATCAATGTCCTTCAGGTCCCTTTCAATGATATTTACAACAAATATCGCACGGATGTGGCCGCTGGTGGCGGACCAGATATTTTCATCGCTCCAAACGATTCGCTCGGTGACGATGCACGCGCCGGCCTGGTCGCCGATATCACCGATCTCGCCGCAGGCAAGCTGGAAAACGTCAACCAGCTTGGTATTGACGGCATGACTGTCGATGGCAAGCTCTATGGTATCCCCGAATCCCTCAAGGCTGTTGCTTTCTGGTACAACAAGGATCTGATGGCAACTCCGCCGGCCACGACCGATGAACTTAAGGCTGCTATGGAAGCCGGCACGCCCGTCGGCATGAACTATGGCTGCTATCACATGTTCGGTTTCTACAATGCATTTGGTGGCAAGATTTTCGATGATAGCTGGAAAGTCGTTGCCGATCAGGGAACCGGTGTCACAGACACCTTCACCTATTTGAACGATCTTTATCAGATCTCCAAGAAGAACGCTTGGGCGTTGAACGACACGGATGCTCTGGCTCCCTTTAGCGAGGGCAAACTGGCTGCCGTAATGAACGGCAACTGGGCAATGGGTGATTACCGTAAAGCACTCGGCGATAAATTAGGCGTTGCACCGCTGCCCGCCGGACCGGGTGGTCCTGCTGCCCCCATGCTGGGTGTGGACGGTTTCTACTTCAACCCGAACAGCGCCAACCAGGAAGCTGCTCTCGCAGTGGCTCTCTACCTGACCAACAAAGATTCCCAGACCGTCATGATGAATGAAGCCGGTCATGTGCCGGTGCGCACCGACGTTGAAATCAGCGATCCCCTGATCCAGGGCCTGGTCGACGCCTTCAACAAGGGTGCTACCGTCCGCCCGCAGGTTCCTGAACTGGGCAAGTACTGGACCAACTTCTGCGGCACCGATCAGATCTTCGAAAAGGGTGTTGCACCCGCTGACTTTGTCAAGAGTGCTGTCGAAGCTTCCAACAAGTAAGTCCTTCGAGTCGGAAAGATGAGATTGCTCATCAACAAGTAAGTATGCTGACAAAGGTAAACAGGGGAAACTCTGTTTACCTTTGTCTTTTTTCATAGGTAGCGACAATAATTTTCAAGTACGGAGGCGCAAATGCGAAGTACAGCAGCCTTAAATGCAAAGAGTCAAACCAAAAAGCGGACAACCAATGTGCGTAAAGCGATGCTGCCTTATATGTACCTCGTCCCAGCATTTGCTGTGATGGCCGTCATCACTTTTTACCCGCTGATCTATCAATTGATCATTTCGTTCACTGATTTCCAGACCAAGGATCTTCGGTTCGGCCTTGCCTCCCCCCAGCTTCATTACATCGGCTTTAAAAACTATATCGATATTTTAACGGGCGGCTTGCCGGTTCAAAATTTTCAGTTCTTCCGGGTTTTGATCTACAACTTCTGGTGGGCGATCACGAATGTGATGGTGCATGTCCCAGCCGGCGTTTTGATCGCCGTGCTTTTGAACACACAGGGTCTATGGTTGAAGAGGGTCTACCGTGCGATCTACATTCTGCCTGTTGTTATTCCTCCAATTGTGGTTGCCACGGTCTGGCGTAATATATTCGATCAACAATATGGTGCCATGAATCAATTCCTGACAGCCGTATTGCACCTCTTGGGGTCCACGCATACAGTCCAACTGCGCTGGTTGACGGAATACACACCACCGATCCCATGGCTACTTCCCGGCGGACCTCTTCCTCTCGCCTATTATGCGATGATGATCGCGAATTTTTGGCTGGGCTGGCCATTTATGACCGTGGTGGCAACCGGTGCTCTGCAAAGCGTCCCGAAAGATCTTTATGAAGCGGCATCGATCGATGGAGCTACGGGTGCCCAACAGTTCTGGAATATCACCGTGCCTATGATTCGCCCGGCGATGATTCCTGCTGCCGTGTATGGGTTTACGACTTCATTCAATCTGTTTTCGTTTGTTTATTTTATGACTCAAGGCGGACCTGCCCGGTCCACGGAAATACTGGTGACCTTCGCCTATGATCTGGTGCGCAATCTGCGCCTCTTCGGTGCAGCGGCGGCATTCTCTGTTTTTATCTTCATTATTTCACTGATCGTATTCCTGATCACCAACCGGATTACGCGTGCAACAGAAAGTTATTCGTAGGTGACTGACATGACTACACCAGCAACTACACAAAACAAGAATATGTTTGTCCGCATCCTGAATATGAATACTTCCGGAGAAGTGGGCGGACGTGACCTGCCCCTCTGGCGACAGCTTCTTCTGCAGCTTCTTACTTTGTTTATCGCCGCGGAAGTGTTATTCCCGATTATGTATATCGTCACCATGTCGTTCAGTTCCAAAACCACGCGCCCATCGTCGCTCGAATTGATTCCGAAGGAACTTTCACTCACTGCATACCAGCAGGTATTGGATCATCCCACTGCTAATCCGGTTTCATTCGCTGAATTATTGCGGAATAGCTTTATGTTATCGGTCGGCGTAGGATTGGTGGCTTTACTGGTTGCCGTCACAGCTGCGTATGCGTTCTCGCGGTTTAAGTTCAAAATGCGCCAGGTACTCATGGTTCTAGTATTCATACCCTTATTGATGCCGACGGTGGGCCTCGCCACACCGCTTTATCTTTTGTTAAATCAGTTCCGCTTTGTGGATTGCGGAAAAGGCATCACTGCCCTCTATCCTCTGATGAGTTGTGCTCAGGGTGTAACCGGAAAAATGATTTTCAACCTGCGTGACTCGCTATTGGGCGTGGGTATCGCCATGATTGCCGGCGCACTCCCTTTCGCCGTGTGGAATCTCAAGGGATACCTCGATACAATCCCCGCTGAGCTCGAGGAGGCAGCCGCCATCGACGGTGCAGATGCAAACCGGATATTCTTCCAAATTGTTCTGCCACTTGCTATTCCGCAACTTGCAGTCACGTTCTTTTTAGGTTTTATTGGGCATTGGCAGGAATTCGTTATTTCCTGGCTCTTCCTCAGCCAGCCAAAAAGTTATACGCTCGCTATGACCCTCTACAATATGACCGGGCAGTACGCGAACGCGATCCCGTGGAACCGGTTTGCGGCGATGGCAATCATCGTCGCCTTGCCGGTCGCAGTTATT
>DATHUN010000051.1:0-5827 GCA_035462205.1 Anaerolineales bacterium | reverse complement strand
GAATTACTGGCGTGCTTTTCCGGATCTAAGGTTCCAAGTCATCAGCACTCTGATCGAAAGCAACCGGATCGTCATTCTCTGGACCGGAGAGGGCACGCACCTGGGCACGATCATGAATATTCCGGCAACCGGGCATAATGTGCAGGTCCGAGGTGTTTCGATCCTTGAGATCGAACATGGGCTCGTGGTGCGCGGTCAATACATTTGGGATCTGGCCGGGATGTTACGTCATATGGGGCTTCTGCCTGAATTGCAGCCCACACAAAGCATATAAGGTGATGCACAATGTCTTACGATGACGCGTCTCACGCAACTCAGGAAAGAAACGCCAGAGAAGCTTTGCTCTGCGCCCGCTTAAATCTGCGCGGAGCAAGGAGACTCCTTCACAAAGGCGCACAGCGGCGAGGTATTGCAGCTCTATATGACTCTGTCCTATTTGGCATGCAATATTACGTGACTAGACATGACGACTGTGCCGATATCGATATAGCAGATGCAACGGGATTATTCCACTTACTGACGCGCCTCGGCATTTTTGAAGATCCGCTCGCCTTCAATCGGTTAAGCCTGACGGTCGAGCTTGCTCTCTGGCAGGAGGCGGTTTCTCTGGACACTCACGCCATCTTGGAAGAGGTGGAAGAAATACTGACCAGGCTTGGTGTAATCACATTTCAAAAATCCACATTGCTCAAGAAATCAAAAATATCACACTAGCGATAGAAAGAAGGTGATGCTTATCGGTGAACCGCTTGCTGTTAATCTTTCCGAATTGTTATTCGTATGGAGGGTGAGCATGAACTGCTCATCGAAGACTACCACAAGAGGAGACGAAAATGTCAATCCAAGATAATATCAAGCTCGATGAAGAAGAAATCGCGGCCTGGAACGCGCACGATGTGGAACGAGCGTTGGCGATCTTCCCCGACAATGTAATGTGGCACGACGTCAGCAGCCCGCAACCATTTAACGGTAAGGATGGCATCCGCCAGTACCTGCAGGGTTGGTTTTCAGCCTTTCCCGATATGAAGATCACCGTGAAAAACCGTATCGCCGCAGAGGACCAAGTGGCAGCCGAGATCGATTTTGTCGGCACGAATACCGGCGCACTGCAACTCGCTCCGGGCATGCCCGCTATTCCTGCCACGGGTAGAAAGGTGAACGGCCGGGGGACCTATTTTATCCGCTTCGAAAACGGCAAGCCGGTCGAAGTGCACAGCTATCCAGATGCAGCCGGAATGATGATGCAACTGGGTTTAATGCCCATGCCAGGTGCATAAGTTCTAGCGTTCAAGTGCTATGACAGTCATGGCATCGAGGAGGTGTCATGGCTGTCCGCTATCCAAGGAGCAATCATGAAAACCTCGTTTGAGAGATTTGCAGGCTGGAGCGCAATCCTCGCCGGAATCTGCGGATTTCTTTATTCTGTTTCTTTCATCGTTCTACAAAACAACCTGCTCAGCGCCCTGTTTCTGACCTTGGGCGGCCTCTTTTCCACAGCTGCGTTGACAGGCTTATATCAACGTCTGCGCGGGACCGAGAACGGATTCGCTTTGCTTGGACTCCTGCTCAGCCTCGGCGCCGCTTTGGGATCTGCCATCCATGGCGGTTATGACCTCGCCAACGCGCTGCATCCGCCCGTTTCCCTTAATGCCGATCTGCCCAATCCCATCGACCCGCGCGGCTTATTGACCTTCGGCATCGCCGGGCTGGGACTTTTTTTCTTATCCTGGCTAACGACACAGGAAATGCAATTGCCGCGGAGTCTGGGCTATCTTGGTATGCTCTCGGCCGTGTTGATGATCATTCTTTATTTAGGGCGGCTGATCATCCTGCAAGCGACAAGTCCGGCAATTGTAATCCCCGCCTTGCTGGAAGGTTTTATCGTCAATCCAATCTGGTATATTTGGCTAGGGCTTGTTTTGATGCGCGATCCGAATGTGTCAAGGAATTAATTTCTTAGAGGTGCCGTAGGACCGTCGAAATGACTCTCCCTTCTTCTGAAACGACAAAACCTCAAAACATTTTGCTCGGCAGCGTGACCGCCCTGGCACAAAGCGCCTGGATGGGATTCGCACTGGCTTCCGATGTGCTGGAACAAATACGACTTGCCCCGTCCGGAATTCTACGCCGGGCACAGATAATTCGGCCCACAATACCGCGTAGCCTCAGCTTGAAGAACCTGCTGACGCGTGAATACAGCGTAAGTGAGGCAAGCTTCATTTTGATGGCATCGTTCTTTTTATCCGCTGCACTCGGTGCGGTGCGACAAGTATTGTTCAATGCACAATTTGGTGTTAGCCAGCAAGCCAATGCCTACTACGCAGCCTTCCGCCTGCCAGATACCTTGTTTAGCCTGATCGCTGGCGGCGCGCTTTCCAGTGCGATGATTCCCGTCCTGCTGAACGCCCGGCAAAAAGAAGGGGAAGCATCTGGCTGGCGATTGATCAGCGTCGTGCTCACTTCCCTGCTAGCGGTGTTTGCCATCATCATTATCACCGTGGAGCTCTTTACCCCGGCGCTCGTAAGGCGAGTCTTAGCACCCGGCTTTGATGCACAAACATCCGCGCTCACTATTAACCTGACCCGCATTATGTTGATCCAGCCCATTATTCTTTTGCTGGGTAGCGTCGCAACCGCGGTGCTGAACAGCCGTAATCAGTTTCTGCTCACCGGGCTTTCAATCGTCAGTCATAATGTTAGCTTGATCCTTTCGATCCTGGCGCTAAAGCTATTCCCGGACCTGGGCATTTTTGGACCGACGGCCGGAGTGGTTGGCGGGGCCATCTTGCAAACCGTGATCCTCGCCCCGGGACTGCGCGGCGAAGGCTACAGCGTGGGTCTTCTATTTGATCTGGCAAACCAGCGTCTGCGCGAGGTTGTACGATTGCTGATTCCCAACGGTTTGTCGGTGGGTGTCAACTATGCAGGGTTCATCGTGGATACCTCGTATGCCACTCGGGCAGTAGACCCTGCGGGGCTGGCAGCGATCTACAATGCCTTTTTACTGGTTGGTTTGCCAATCGCTTTGCTTGGGCAAGCCATCGGACAGGCAGCTTTTCCACGTCTGGCGGCTGCAGCGGAGGCAGAGAACTGGACCGGAATGCGTCGCATGCTGTTGCGGTCGTTAGGGGCGGCAATCGGCCTAGCGTTACCTGCCGTGGGAGCGCTCCTGTGGTTGGGACGCCCTACGATCCGCATTCTGTTCGAGCATGGGGAATTTTCTAGGGCAGCGGGCGACCTGACGTACCGCGTGCTCATTGCCTATGCCATCGCCTTGCCGGCTTATATCGCGACGGAGGTAATCACACGCGGCCTGATTTCCCTGCGCGATACGCGCACACCCTTGCTGACCAATAGTGCTCAGCTCATTCTCCGGATTCTTCTGATCACCATATTGCTCAACAGACTGGGCGTGGTCGCCATTCCCGCTGCATTTGCTATTTCCTCGACAGGAGAAACGCTGATTCTGGCTTGCGTACTTTTCAATAAACTTCGTAACCGAGCGCGGTCGGAATCGGCGATCGCCAGGATCGTCGTGGAAAGGTAGATTGGTCAATGAAACCCAACAATCCTATCCGCAAGTTGGATGCGCGCAAACTGGCGCATTATGAAAAAGAGAATTATGTCGCCTATTACCAGAAGGACTGGTTAAAACTGCTGCGCGTTTCGGTAGGAATGGTCAAAGAATCGTTTGGTCTTTCCTGGTTGCAGGCAATCTATGGTGCGTATCTTATCGCGCGTGCAGAAATTGCTTTTGCTCCGTTTCCGAACAATGATCTCCCGATGACCGAAGCCTATGTAAAGAGGTTCTATCAATTCATCAAAAGGGTGCATGGCGAAGATATTGATGTAAACAAAGCGGCCAAACTCGAGGTCAACTGGTGGGGTATACATCGCAGGTTGTTTGGGAATGACGAAAACCAGGAACTCGTCGAGGCACTCCGGTGCCTGTACGAAGAAATTTATGGCGCAAAATCGGCGAAGTTCCAAGAAGCGGCGTACCAGCGCGCAATGGGTATGTTGTATTCTGACCGCTGGGTCAACCGGGGAAAACCAGCCAACAGCACACTTCTCGTACAGGAGGAAGAAGCATTGTATCTGGGATATAAAGCCTTGAAAGAGGCGATCAATAGTATCTAGAAAACAATGATTGAGGCTGGCTATACTCTTTATGGCAAACGTTTACTCTCAGCATCGTACGAGCGTTCGATTACACTATAACCGGTGGGGCGCATAATTTTTAGCGTCACAATATAGTCCTCACCTGGGAAATCGAAGGGAATATCGCCCGACCATTGGGAAGCCGGAGCTAATACTGGTAACGGTAGAGTTCCTTCGGAGAACTTGTTGCCATCTGAAGAGGTGACAATCCATTCCAGAGAATAACCGCGCAGTGTATAAGCAGGCATATCCGCATCGATGGGTCCGCGGGTATGCAAGCTGACTTTGGCCGTATGCTTGCCATCCTCCTGCTTGGAAAGCATCAGCGAGTCGATCAAGATGGGGGCATACTCTTCGCGCATCACTTGCCACGAGCCGCGACGGTTGCGTTCGGCATCCACCAAACCCATAATGAAATTACTACGCGTGCGATAATCCTGATAGGTCCAGAAAATAGCACCTGCGACAAATGGTTTACTGCGGAAAATTCCTAATTGCTCGGTGATCAATTGTTGGCGCACGAGGTCCGCAGCCTGCGAGTCGGAGGCGGTACCATCCGGCACGAAATAATAGTCCTCTGCGTTCAGGCTGGAGGTCGGAGGTCCCCACAAGGCGTTCCAATGCGGTTCAAAGCCGTACTCAGAGATAATGACGGTTTTCTCCGGCCAGGTTTTGTGAATAAGATCCAGCGCGGGACCTAGCCCCTGTTTGGGACCGACCCATGTGCCAAAATACTGGTTCATCAGCACAAAGTCGGATTCTTTGGTGGCATCAAACCACGGACGTGATCCTAACTGGTTCGAAGCAAAACCGACCGGACGCGTAGGATCGAGTGTTTTTACGTAAGCAACCATTTCCTTTACAAAGTCGACGCCGGCGCCAGTATTCGATTCCATTTCGTTGCCCACGCTCCAAGCCCAGACAGACGGATGGTTGAAATCCTCCAGGATCATCTCTTGGAGCTGTTGCTTTTCCAGGTCCTGCATCTGCTCACTGTTCATTTGCTCCTGTGTGAGTTGCCACGCTGGAACTTCGGGGATCAGCAGAATGCCATGACGATCGGCATAATCCAGGATAAATTTATGTTGTGGATAATGGACAGGCCGCGAAAGCACTTCATTGAGTGTTTTCAAATCGTCATAATCTGCGGCCATGGCACTCACGGTCTCCGCCGAGCCTTGACCAGGGGAATCGGCATGGCGGGTGATCCCGACCAGACGGACAGGCTCTCCATTCAGGTATAAATGTCCATCCTTGAGTTCGACGGAGCGAATGCCGACCATGACTTCGTTCGTATGCAGAACGAGTCCATCCGCATCCAGCAAAGCAACAGACCAGCGATATAGATTTGGATGATCAAAATGCCAGAGTTTTGGCGATGGAATCGTGAGGTCCATTTGCACTTCAGCATCTCCGTTGCCAGGAATATTCACGGGGGATGAAATTAAAGCCGGCAACACAGACTGGCCCGTGCTATCGTCTAAAAGGTCAGCGTGGACACTTCCCTGCAGCGCGGCGTCTGAAGTATTAATGACGCTGATCTTGGCTGTGACTGTCGCTGAATCCGCTTTGTCCATGCCGGTAAGATGCGGAACGGAGGTAACCTGCTGACTGGCAATATAAGCCTGGCTGGTGATCTCGAGCGAGACATCGCGGGTGATGCCGC
>DATHUN010000050.1:0-3293 GCA_035462205.1 Anaerolineales bacterium | reverse complement strand
CATGGTGATGATCGATTCGAAGATGGTGGAATTGCTGCGCTTCAATGGTCTGCCACACCTGTATGGCAAAGTTGAAACAAATATCGAGCGTATTCTGGGTGTGCTGCGTTGGGTTGTGGTGGAAATGGAGCACCGTTATCGTTTGCTTGAAGGCGCTCATGCCCGGGATTTGGAAACATACAACAAGCGTCTTTCGCGCAAAAAAGATGGCGAGCCGCTGCCGCGTATTGTGGTGCTCATTGATGAGTTAGCGGACTTGATGATGTCTGCTCCTGATCAAACGGAGCATAATCTCGTCCGGCTCGCCCAGATGGCACGCGCCACAGGAATCCATCTGATCGTTGCCACTCAACGACCATCTACCGACGTGGTGACAGGCTTGATTAAGGCGAACTTCCCGGCCCGCCTTGCCTTTGCTGTGGCATCTGGCGTGGATAGCCGGGTCATCCTGGATACGACTGGCGCCGAGAGCCTGCTGGGCCGCGGCGACATGCTCTTTCTAAATCCCGAAGTCGGGAACCCAGTCCGTGCTCAGGGCGTCATGATCACCGACATGGAAATTGAACGGATCATCGCTCATTGGCAGAAAAATGCCGAAGCCGTCACCGACGCGCCGCCCTGGGAAAAACTGTTGACGGAACCTGAAGAAAACGAAGATGAAGGTTTGATCGAGAAAGCTGTTTCCATTGTTCGTCAGAGTCAGCGCGCATCGGCATCGCTGCTGCAACGGCGCTTGCGGATTGGCTATCCCCGGGCGGCACGTTTGCTCGATCAACTGGAAGAAATGGGAGTCGTGGGACCCTCGCAAGGTGGGGGAAAAGAGCGTGACGTACTCCTCGGTCCGTTGGATGAAGAAGAACCACAGGGCGAAATCTAGCCGCGTAAGAACACCAGACTCTCCCCTATCCAAGCATTAATCTTGTCTGTTTTGCTGTTATCATTGCCGGGCTGTCTGCGTATACAGAATTTCTGGGAGAGTTTCCAAACAAACATGCTTCAGAAAAAAACGTTCACCGATTACTTGAGATTATGGTTCAAGTGGGTGCTCGATCCGCTCGGCGGATTTTTTAATCGCCTTGGGCTGACGCCGAACATGATGACCATGCTGGGGCTAATCGGCAATGCCATTGGCGCCTATTATCTCGCCATGGGAAACATGCGGACCGGGGCGATCCTCGTCCTGCTTATGACTCCAATCGACGCGTTGGATGGGACCATGGCGCGGCTGCGCGGTGAGTCGAGTGATTTCGGTGCATTTGTAGATTCCGTAAGCGACCGTTATTCGGAGCTGATCATTTATGGTGGCTTACTCTATCATTTTCTGAGTCTGGGAGAACCATTGGGCGGCTTGCTTGTTTTCGTTGCAGCGGCCGGATCGATTCTCGTCTCCTACGTCAAAGCACGTGCCGAAGGTTTGGGGTACCATGCGAAGGTTGGGTTGTTGACGCGCGTCGAGCGTTATCTTGTCCTTGCGCCGGCACTCGTCTTCAATCAACTGTACATCGGGCTGGGGATCATTGCTGTCTTTGCCAATATCACTGCCCTGCAACGCATTTGGTTTGTGCGAGGTCAGTTCCACGCCAAGAGGAAGATGAAGAAGTTGGAGAGCACGGATGCCTGAGGGCTTTTACATCGGTTCGCTGGAGATCCGCTTTTATGGCATTATCCTGATGCTGGGCGCGGTGGCAGGAGCGTTTCTTGCCACGCGCGAAGCAAAACGTCGCGGTTACGAACCTGAAATTGTATGGGACTTGATGATCTACCTGTTGATCGGGGGCATCATCGGGGCGCGGTTATGGCATGTTCTTACGCCGCCGCCTTCCTCGGGAATCACCGCTGGCTGGTACTTCACGCATCCGCTGGATGCGCTAAACATTCGCAAAGGCGGGCTCGGAATTCCAGGTGCGGTGATTGGTGGGGCAATTGTGTTGTATTTCTATACGCGCCGCCATCGACTCAACTTTGCAGAATGGGCGGATATTGCCGCACCAGGCTTGGCTCTTGGTCAAGCAATCGGTCGCTGGGGAAACTTTTTTAATCAGGAACTTTATGGCGCACCTACGAATCTACCGTGGAAGATTTATATCGATCCTCAGCACCGTCTCCTCGGATTCGAAAACGTTGAGTACTATCATCCTCTATTTTTATACGAAGCCCTTTGGAATCTCGGCAACATGTTTCTGCTGCTATGGATTTCCCGCCGCTTGGCGGATCGTCTGAAGAATGGTGACATCTTTCTCCTTTACTTGATCATCTATCCTGTTGGGCGCTTCTTTCTCGACTTTTTGCGGCTCGATGCTTCGTTGGTTGATGGCATCAATATCAATCAGACCGTCATGGCAGTCGTGGCCGTCGCTGCCGCCCTGGCGTTATTTTTACGTCATCGCCCCCAAGTGAAGCCTTTTGTACGGGCCTAGGACTTATAGAATTTGAGGACTGTTGTCTTATTGACCCTTTAATTGGATATGCTATGCTGGATGACGTTTCCAGTGGACAGGTAACGAATGATCGAAACCAACGATTTGAGCAAACAATTTAACAATGACTTCTGGGCCGTGGACGGGGTGACATTGTCTGTGCAGCCAGGGCGAATTCTTGCACTGTTGGGACAAAATGGCGCGGGCAAGACGACCACAGTCCGGATGTTGACGTCATTGCTGACGCCGACCCGCGGCACGGCGCGCGTAGCTGGGTATGATGTGACGAAAAATCCCCAGGAAGTGCGTTCGAATGTCGGCGTACTGACCGAGCAGCATGGACTTTACATGCGCATGACCGGCGAGGAATACCTGGATTTCTTCGGTAAAGTTTACGCGCTGGATCCGCAAGCCAGAAAAGCGCGTAGTCAATATCTACTTGATTATTTTGGTTTGGCAGAAGCGGCTCGTCGTCGTTCGGGAGAATACTCCAAAGGGATGAAGCAAAAGCTTGCGCTGGCACGGGCGCTGATGCACGATCCGTCGGTGCTGCTGCTGGATGAACCTACCTCGGCTATGGATCCGGAGTCGGCGCGACTGGTACGGGATGAAATTGCCCGCTTGCGATCCTCCCAGCGGACGATTGTCATTTGTACGCATAACCTTGCCGAAGCCGAGGCGCTTGCCGATTCGATTGCGATTATTTATCGCGGAAAAATTCTGCTCAACGGCACGCTCGATGAATTGAAACGGCGCGTCCTTGGACCTGTTGAGTATGAGGCGAAGTTCGCCCGTGAGTTCGATGCCGGGGATTTGAAATTGCCTCAAGGAGTGATCCTGGCCGCTCGAGATGGTACCAGCCTCCGGTTCCAGGTG
>DATHUN010000049.1:0-1693 GCA_035462205.1 Anaerolineales bacterium | reverse complement strand
ACTTGTTGACGATCATGCGATTGTACGCTTAGGACTGATGACGCTCTTAAACGATCAACCCGATATGGAAGTCGTGGCGGAAGCCAGCAGCGCCGCAGAAGCTGTCCGCGCCGTGGAAAAGTATCGGCCTGATGTGGTGCTGATTGACATTCGTCTGCCGGGCGAGGGCGGAATTGAGGCAACCCGTCAGATCACAGCTCGATTTCCGGAAAGTAAGGTTGTGATGCTGACGTCCTTTGCCGACGATGATCTTGTCATGCGGGCGATCAATGCTGGAGCGATGGGCTACGTGCTCAAGCAAGTCGGGAATGAAGAGCTGTTGCGGGCGATCCAGGCTGCTGCACGGGGAGAAGCACTTTTGGATCCGTCGACGACAGCAAGGCTGCTTTCACGCGTCCGCGAGGTCGACCGCAAATCCGCGGAAGACGCCTTCCGGGATCTTTCAAACCGGGAAATGGATGTGCTCGTCTATGTCGCGCGCGGCAAGACCAATGCAGAGATCGGTCATATTCTAAATTTGAGTGAGAAAACGGTGGGAAATTACATCGGCACGATGTTCGAAAAACTGCATCTCAATAATCGTATCGAGCTAGCCATTTATGCGGTCGAGCATCATCTATTCGAGCGTATGGGTAAGGAATGAAAAGCAGGAGCGGACCGCGGTCCGCCCCTGCTTAGTGGTGTTATACTCTTACTTGAACAATTCCCAGACAGGGGGGAACGTGCCGAGCAGGCCAACCACCAGCAATGCGATCGCGATGGAGGAGATGCGGGCGAAATCGGTTTCCTTGTCTTTCCAAACATAATGCAGGATTGCCCAGGCGACAAAGAAAATAATGATCGCCCAACCAGATTTGCCAGAAAGACCACCGACACCCTTATTCCAGGTCATGCTTTTCGCAAAAGCGGACTTATCGTTGATTTCGAATGCCAGGGTGATTAGACCCATTGCTGCAGAGCCAATGCCACCGGCGAGCAGAGCGGCTGACACAGGACCATTGACCTTCTCGTTCACGTTCAGATTTTTAGCCATAGTTGCCATGGTTATTTTCCTTTCAAAATTCCTAGGTAATTAGCGGACCGCGGCGGCTTTGGTGATGAAGGCGCCGAACATTCCAGCAATCGCGGTGGCGACGAAGGCGAAGATGAAGAAGATCATCACTGCGCGGCGTTCGCCAACTTTCTTGGCAAGCTGGGGGCCGTAGTAGCTGACGACGTACGCAACCACAGTAGCAGCAATCGGGGCGAGGAAGGCGACATGCTCTTTCCATTCCATGCCGAACTCATGCCATTTGGCAGTGTTTTCACTGGCAAGTAACAGGAACTTCGGGAAAGTGCTCAGATCCGTGGTGCCATCGGGTGGGACGGCGCGGTACCAAGGATACACGACCCATGCGCCGGTGAAGACGGCAGCCCAAACGGAAAGGGCGAGTCCCCAAACATAGATCTTGGCCGCATTGACAGTCTTGGTCAGGCCTTCGGCGGTTAGAAGCGCCGGTTTCATGCTATAGATCATGTACAGCGCGCCACTGAAGCCGAGCAGGAAGATAAAGCCAAACACCATGCCGTGCACCACTGTCCATGTTTCGCGAAGGTTCATTTCCATAATGTTTTCTCCTTGTGGAATGTTGATATGAATCCATTCTAAGGAGAGCAAGCAGATGCTGTTAGAGGTATTCTCCCCTATTTGTTT
>DATHUN010000048.1:0-2235 GCA_035462205.1 Anaerolineales bacterium | reverse complement strand
TGTAAAGAGTTTTTTGTCTCATGGCGCTCCAGGAGCTGCCACACCCAGTCACCCAGTTCTTGTGCATAGCCATGAGAAAACCAGAACTGCCTAGCCAAGACGACGATTCGTAAACCCGATTCGATATCACTGGTCAGCGCCCACTCCAGGGCGATGCGCAGGTTATCGAGCTCATCCTCTAATTTGTTTAACCAAAAGACTTGATTGGCACGATACAGTTCAGGCTCTGCCTGTTCTGCCAGTTTGACGAAATAAGCAAGATGCCGATCACGAACAGCTTCACTGTCCCCCGCTTCGAGCAATTTCTCGCGCGTATACTGGCGGATCGTCTCCAGCATGCGATAACGTGTCACGCCGCTCTGCGAATGTTCTATCACAACGACGAGAGATTTGTTCACAAGTTGAGTGAGTACATCCAATACATCGTAAGTTTCTATGCCGTCCCCTACACACACTTCCTCCGCGGCTTCGAGAGTCCAGCCGCCTGCGAAGACGGAGAGTCGCTGTAAGAGCAAGCGCTCATTGTCTGAGAGCAGGTCATAACTCCAATCGATCAGGGCGCGCAAAGTTTGCTGGCGCGGCAGGGACGTGCGCGCGCCACCCGTCAACAAGCGGAAGCGATCGTCCAGCCGCTTGGAAACTTGCTCCACAGACATCACTTTGACGCGCGCCGCAGCCAGCTCAATCGCCAGAGGAATGCCGTCGAGGCGGTAACAGATTTCGGCGATGAACGGGGCATTATTTTTGTCTACTTCAAAATACGGAGCAACAAGCAGGGCACGGTCGATAAACAGTCGCACTGCTTCATACTGGGAGAATTGTTCGCCGACGGGCAGATGTTTTACATCCGGTAGGGAGAGGGAAGGGACGGGATACGATAGCTCCCCTTTCACGCCGAGCGCTTCACGACTAGAAGCCAGGATTCTGAGATTCGGCGCGGCGTTCAATAAATCGTTTGCCACTCTGGCGCTCGCTTCGATGAGATGCTCGCAGTTATCCAGCACGATCATGCTCTTCTTTTCATGCATATACTCTTTCAAGATTTCAATCTGTGGCGTGCCAGGCTGCTCGCTGAGTCCAATCGTCGAGAGGAGCGTCTGTGGAATCAATTCGGGGTCGCTGAGAGGCGCAAGTTCCACAAACCAAACGCCATGAGGGAAACCGTCGAGCATTTCCGCCGCGACCTGCAGCGAAAGACGCGTTTTCCCGGTGCCGCCTGACCCTGTCAAAGTGACGAGGCGATGCGTTTCCAATTCCTGTCTTACTTCTGCAATCTCGTTCTCCCGCCCCACAAAACTTGTCAGTTGAATAGGTAGGTTATTTGGGATTTTGTTGAGCGATTGGAGAGGCGGAAACTCCTGTGGCAGATCTGGCGCGCAGACCTGCCAGAGATGTTCCGGGTTGGGAATTCCTTTCAGACGGTGTTCCCCCACATCAAGCAGGCTGGCATTCGGTGGCAGCTCGCCGCGTATCAGCTCTGCGCTCGCATTGGATAGTAAAACCTGTCCGCCATAAGCCACCGACATCACGCGCTGGACTTTTGCCAGTGTAAGATAGCCGCGATAGTCATTCCGATCGAATTCGGCAGAGCCGGTATGCAGCCCCATACGGACTTTGAGCGGTGTTTCCCCCCAATCTTCATGGATTAATTTGCGTTGGGCTTCGACGGCGGCGCTGAGTCCGTTGCTGATAGTATGAAATGCCACGCAAAACGCGTCGCCGATGATTTGGAACGCAAAACCTTTGTGTGCATCCATTGCCGCTTGCAAGATGGCATGATGTCGTTGCCGCAAAGCTTCCCATTGGTTGGGATGTTGCTGGGCGAGCTTCGTTGAGCCTTCGATGTCCGTGAAAAGGAAAGTAACAGTACCGCTCGGTAAGATTTGCCCTTTGAAGGTCGCTTCTGGATCTCCCATGGTAAGAGTATACAGATATTAACGGTCCGATTCAAGCGGGAAACTATTCCGCTTGTCTTTTCGTCGTAAAGCTTATACAATCAAAAAGGTCAACGCAATGGAGGCTCCTATGAGACAAGATCGGTTTCTGACAGGTATTTTGATTGGGATTGGGGTCTTAATTATCGCCGCGCTGGCGGTATTTTTTATCCGTCGAGACGGACAATCGTATGTTTCAGACGACACTCCGGAGGGCGTGGTCCATAATTATGTGGTTGCTGTACTGAATAGGGATTATGAAAAATCCTATGAGTATCTCGCCGACCTGGATCACAAGCCT